>NZ_MVQM01000117.1:0-8749 GCF_002067195.1 Pelotomaculum sp. PtaB.Bin117
TTGATCAACTGAAACAGGATCTATATCCACCCCTTCTGCGAGCCAGCCCTGCTTTTCCATAAACATTAGCTTTTGGCCGCTGCCGCACCCCACGTCAAGCAGGAGACCATTGGGTACTGAAGATAAGTACATCACACTAAAATCCAGATTTGCACGCCGGCCCGGATGAAAATAAAACAGCTGGCCCAGCATTTTCTTCCAATTATTAACAGAGCTATTGTTATACCCGTACTTTTTAGCTAAATAGCCTTCCCGGGCCCACTGATAGATACGCCGGGGCCAAGTGACAGAAGGGCAACCCGTTTCCCGGTGAGTATAATAGCTCTGATAAGCCTTGCCGATATCTTCCGCCAGCGGCATCGGATCAAGCCACATCAAGCCGCATTCGGAATCCGGACACTTGTTAATATTCCATTCTCCAGGCGCGTTGAAGAGCCGGTCCTGCAAACCATGGTATACGGGCTGCCCCTGCTTTCCGCATAAATAACAACACGGACAAGGACGCGCGCGGATGATATTATCGTTTACCATTCTCTATCTCCTCTTGGAGCCCATAAAGGACCCCCACCAATTTGGCTAGGTTGGACTGTATAGAAAAATAATGCTCAACTGTTTTCCTGCCCCGCCGGCCCATCTCCCGGCGCAGTTGGGCTGATTGGATTAAGCCGCAGATTTTTTTCACCCAATCATCCAAAGAGCCGGCCAGGAAACCGTTTACCCCGTCTGCTACAATTTCATTATTTACGCCAACGGGTGAGGCCACTGCGGGAATGCCCGCGGCCATGTACTGGAGAAGCTTCAACCCGCACTTGCCACGGTCATATTCATGATCGGCAAGGGGCATTACTCCTATGTCAAAGGTAAGAATTTGGCCGGCTTCATTATGCAGGGACCAGGTTCGATGTTCCACCTGAACACCGGGGCAATCATAATCTTGCCCGCCGACAACTCGCACCAAGATCTTGTATTTCCCGGCAGCTTCCTGAAAAACCGGTTTTAAAAAATTAAGGTACGGCAAGGAACTGGGCGTGCCAATCCAGCCGATCACATATGGCTCGCCCGGTTTTTTATCTGTAATTTCTTTCGCCGGATACCTGTCTAAATCAATCGTAGTGGGGATGATTACCACATTATTGCTATAATTCCTGGCGTAGGCGGCCAGGTAGGCGTTGCCGGCTATTACCGTGCCGCACCGGGTTATTATCCTGGCCACCCGGCCAGGGTCGGTAAATTTTTCCGCCAGAGTTCTTTTACGGTGAGAGTACGTTGTAAAAATTGCGTCGTCAAAATCAAAAATAGTTCTTTTGCCCAGTATCCCGGCAACCATACAGACAAGCACCTCAGGAAACGGGTATACATGCGGCAAAGCCAGCCGCTGGATAAATATTACATCGTAACGCCATATTATGAAAACAGCCAGGACGCGGGAAAGCGCCCTGAGCCCGAAAAAAACCGCCTTGGCTAATATGCCCTTGCTGGGAGCAAACCTGGCATATATATGATCAGAAACACCCGCCTTACAGTCGGCCACAATTCTTTGCCCGCGCAAGTAGTCCAGGTACTGGTAAACCCTGTACCGGCTGGCCGGGTCGTTTAACGACGCCGTTGGGAGAAATAGTACTTTCAACTCTTTGTGCCTCCATATCTTCAGCAATCAGCCAGTAATCGACTTTCTTTTAACCAGGCGGCCGAATATTCTTGTTAAAGTCCAGCTCCCTTGCATGCCTTCACTGATTAAAATAAAAGCTATCATTATTACTTGCAGGCGAACGCGATAAAGGCCGCCCATATTGGAAGAACCAAGGCTGTAAATAAATCCGAAGAATACAATTACGAGCAGGAAGAACAAACAGGCGCCCCGCTGATGCCGCCAGAGTTGTTTTGCTCCTCTAATAAAATAGTAGTATGAAATATACAAGAATATCATTTCCGGCACTGCGATAATACGTATTTGGCCGACGGACTGCCATGGCAGGGGTGCAAAAAGGAAATAGAATATCCCGACAGGCAAATATTTTAGAGCGTCGGCATAACTGTTAAAAGCTACTTCTCCGGCAAAAGCAGCCTCGCCGTAAGCTCCTTTTTGGTGCTGCTCCCCGATTGTTTCAATACTCTGGCTGAGGATATAATCCGTTCCCAAAAAACCATATCCCATTTGCTGCAAAGCAAGCCCGGCAATTAGAAAGATCGCCAGTGTATAGGCAAACCTCTGCCACCAAAGAAATTTGGTAGCAGTAAAAATGTACGAAACGCTGATACAAATGGCCAGCAATATCCCCACGTAAAACCGGAGCGAGACCAGCGCCATCAGCAGCAGGCACATAAACAGCACTTTTCCGATCTTAAACCTTTCCATCAGCTCAAGGTTTTGCTTAACGATTAGGGTAATTAAAAAAATTATTAAACTGTCTTTCAAATTTAAACTTGACCAGAGAATTGCCGAAGGGAAAAAAGCAGCAAGAACAAAGCTGATCCTGGCCGCCCTCGCTCCGCTTAGCTTCAGAGAAATAAAATACAGGCATAACCCTGTACCAATAGCCGCAATGCTGTTTAATACACGGAGCAGGTCCGGCTTAAATCCCGCCAGGAAATAAAACAGACCGTTCCAGTATAAATAACCGTAGTTGGCTTTGTTTATTACTATGCTTTCGCCTTCATGCCAGGTATCGGAAATCAGCCGGCCCATGTACTCATAATAAAGCGCGTCTGAAGTATTGACATAGCTGATAAAAGCTGTATCAAAGCTGTGCGTCGCCACAATAAAAAGCAACCTGACTAAAAGCGCGCCCAGCGCCAGTTTGAATAAAAATTTTCGATCAGGCGCCGGGACCTGATGCGCTCCGGCTAAGTATAAAATAACAGCGCCGAATATCAAGCAAAGCGGTATTACCAGCATATTCCCGGCCGTAAGAACACCAGCGGCAACCCCTATTAGTATTAAAAACACAACAAAAATCTTGATCCTTCCCCCCTTAAATTTTTGTTATTTTGTCTTTTCCTTTCCGTACATTTTTAGTCGCGTTGCGCGTGTCCAAAATAAGCCTGGCGTGCTCAGCAACCCATTGATAATCAATGCTAGAATGATCAGTTAGAATTAACACACAATCCGCCCCGGCTATTTCTTCCCTTGTAAGATTCAAGCTTTGCATATATCCTTCATGCTCACCGGAAAGCTGGAATTTTGGCACGTTAGGATCATGGTAGACAACTTCAGCATGGTTTTGCTGAAGAAAATTAATAATTCTCAATGCCGGGGATTCTCTTATATCATCAATATCTTTTTTATAAGCAACACCAAGGACTAATATTCTCGCTCCATTCAAACATTTTTTTTGCTTATTAAGGATGGCGGCTAATTTCTGAACAACATACTCTGACGCTTGCATGTTTATTTCTCCGGCGAGGTCGATAAAACGAGTGTAAAAGCCGTAGTCTTTAGCCTTCCAGGCCAGATAAACCGGATCAACTGGTATACAGTGCCCCCCTACACCTGGCCCCGGGTAAAAGGTTTGAATGCCAAAGGGCTTGGTGGCGGCAGCATCCACAACCTCCCAAATATCAAGACCCATCCTGTCGCAGAGAATCATGAACTCGTTAACCAGGGCAATGTTGACCGACCGGTAGGTGTTTTCGAATATTTTGGTCATTTCCGCGGCGGCAGGGGACGATACCGGTACCACCTGCTTCATGCTCTGGCTGTAAAAAGCGCAGGCCACGTCCCGGCACATGGGAGTGACTCCACCGATCACTTTCGAGATATCCCTGGTGGTATAACGCTTGTTACCGGGGTCAACCCTTTCCGGGGAAAAAGCTAAAAAAAAGTCCTTGCCGACAGTGTGGCCTGTTGATTCCAGAATAGGCAGAACCACTTCCTGGGTTGTTCCCGGAAAAGTAGTGCTTTCCAGGCTAATTAGCTGATTTGTTTTGAGCCGGCCGGCTATTTCCCTCGTTGCCGAAACAACGTAGGAAAGATCCGGCTGGTTCATTGATTTTAAAGGAGTCGGCACGCAAATGATGATTATGTCGGCTTCATTAAGCAGATCAAAACGGTGATGCGCGGCCAAATTACCATTTTTAACCAGGGCTCGCAGGTCATTTTCAGAAACGTCCTGAATATAATTTTCACCGTTGTTTATCTGTTCCACCTTTTCTATATCTTTGTCTATGCCCATCACTGAAAATCCGATTTTGGCCTGTTCAACCGCCAGCGGCAGGCCAACGTAACCAAGGCCGATTACCGCCACTTCGGCTGACCGGCTGTTTATTTTTTCTATTAATTGTTTCCCCGGGTGTTCCCCTTGCTCTTTGTATTCCGCCATTCGGAAGACACCGTCCCAAGTGATTATTTTCTAAAATCAGGAATTAATTTTTGCAATAAAACAATTATTTCATGTTCCCGGAAAGAAAAGCCCGGACTTTCCAGAACATAGAGAGAGGCCTCCAAAAGGTCAAAGTCTTGCCCGCACCCGGATACGGCAAAAATACGTTCATGCCCGGCGGGTATGGTTTTCTCACCCTCACCTACCAGTTGCTCAACTAATTTCTCACCTGGGCCAATGCCGGTAAACCGGATCGGTATGTCTTTTTCAGGCTCAAAGCCTGAAAGACTAATCAGCTTTTTAGCTAAATCAAGAATTTTCACCGGATTACCCATATCCAGAATAAAGATCTCTCCGCCCTTGGCCAGAACACCGGCCTGGATAACCAACTGCGCCGCCTCAACGGTAGTCATAAAATAACGCTCCATGTCGGGATGGGTAACGGTGACCGGACCGCCCCGGGCAATTTGTCTCTTAAACAAAGGGATCACACTGCCCCGGCTCCCTAAAACATTGCCGAAACGAACAGCGACAAAACGAGTTTTCCCCCTGCCGTTCATCCTCTGCACAATCATTTCCGCCACACGTTTTGAGGCTCCCATAATGCTGGTGGGGTTTACTGCTTTATCCGACGAGATCAGGACAAAGATACCGGTACCGGCCCGGCAGGCCGATTCGGCCAATATTTTCGTGCCGGTAATATTATTTTTTACCGCCTCTTCCGGGCACTGTTCCATAAATGAAACATGCTTATGGGCGGCAGCGTGAAATACCACGTCAGGCCTGTGTTTGTCAAATAACCGCCTCATGCGCGATCGATCTTTAATGTCGCCTATTTCAGGGATGAGCTGTAAGCCCTGAAAATTTTCCCTTAACTCAAGTTCAATTTCATAGATGCTGTTCTCTCCGCGTCCCAGCAAAATTAATTGTCCTGGAGCAAATTTCGCAGCCTGACGGCTTAGTTCGGAGCCGATAGAGCCACCGGCGCCGGTAACCAGCACGCTTTGGTTGGTCAGATATCCGGCTATCCGCTCCACATCCAGCGTTACCGGCTCCCGGTCAAGCAGGTCGCTTACCTCAATATCCCTGATTTTGCTGATTTTTATCTTTCCTGTAATCAGATCGTAAAAACCCGGCAGGATTTTTAAATGAGCCTTGCTCTGATGGCATTTTTCAATGATCTGGCCGATAACGCGGCCGGACGCTGAAGGTATCGCGATGATAATTTTTTTAATATCATAACGGTGAACAATCGCCAGGATGTCATTCCTGGTTCCTAAAACCGGCAAACCATGCAATACTAATTTTTGTTTTTTGAGATCATCATCAATAAAACCAACTGGTTTTAAATCATTGCTTTGACTTTGGCTAAGAACATCAGCCACAACTCCTCCCGCCACCCCGGCGCCGATTATTAAAACAGGCTCAGCCTTGCTTGCCACAGTTTTACCTCTTTTCAGCCCAAGCCAAATGCTTCTATTTTGCCAAAAATACACCTAAAGCATGATATGGGAAGGCGGCAGAAAAGGTTACTGCGATACCACGCCGCATGTGGTCGGTTCGCAGTACTAATACTGTCGGCAGGTCAAAAATAAAGCCGGCCTTTACAATTGATAAATATTTGCCTAATTATTGCCAGAAACAAAAATACGTTCCTTAAGGGCAGCCAGGTTGTAGTAGGTTATAACCGTAATGAACTGGATAAACTCTTTCATAACAGAAGGCCCATCTAATGGTGGCCTTCTGTTATTACCATACATATATTCCAATAGGTACCAATAGATAGACATAGCACTAATGATTCATATTTTTCATATATAGTAAATGATGAATTAAAAATAGTTCTATAATTTTAGGCAGGTCTCTGATATATTCACATATCAAAAAAGTAATTGAATGATTGGAGTAAGATTAATGACTTCTCGCGATGATACTATCAGCTCTATGCTCAAGTTGCCTGAAGATACTATTGAGAAACCGGATTTTTCTTTAACAGGTGCACAATTTAATGAGTTAAATGAAGATTTTATAAATAAACCAAAGATGAAAGATATTGGCAGATGGCATGTTACAAGATTTGTAAAAACGGTTTCGGAAATCCTCCCTTATGGAACAATCATATTAGATGCCGGAGCGGGAGAATGTGCTTATAAAAAATTCTTTTCACACTGCAAATATATTTCAGTTGATCTGGCAGTTGGAGAGGAGAAATGGAATTATCATAACTTGGATTACATAGCGCCCTTGGACGATCTTCCATTTGATGATTCATCGTTTGAAGCTATCCTCTGCACTCAAGTATTGGAGCATCTGGAAAGGCCTGGTGAAGCAGTAAAAGAATTGTACCGCGTATTAAAACCTAGTGGGAAACTTTTTCTAACTGCACCAATGGCCCATAAGGAACATCAAGTACCATATGATTTTTATAGATTCACTTCATTTGGATTGGAATCCATATGTAAGGACGCTGGATTTGATGAAATTACAATAACACCGTTTGGAGGCATGTTTACAAGATGGGCATATGAAATTCCCAAGATCCTATCTTTTATACCGGGAGCTGGTATTAGAACTGGAAAATTGCGATTTAAAGGTATTATTTTTTTACCGTTAAAGGTAATTTGCTTATTAATAGTTCGTCTAATTCAAATTTCTTTTCTTTTCATTGATCGATTTGATAGAGCAAAAGATTACCCTTTCGGCTGGTCTTTAACTGCACAGAAATAAATTTTTTGTAAAACCAATATTTTAGTCGATACACAACAATTGTTCTAAGAAGTTTTTTATTCCTGTAAAGTTATTGTCAAGAAAATTCCGTGATAATATCTGTACTGCCTAAAGCAATGTATGCGTCAAAACCTGCTTAAGTTTTATGGAAGTACCCAAGAATACCAGAATCTAAAGCTTTTCCGGAGTTTCTCAATCAGTACTACGAAAAAGACTGGTATAAAATCGCGGCCAGACAAGGACTTCTAACGCTAAAAGGCGTTGAATTCATCCGGCGATTTTTGATGCATATACTTCCAAAGTTTTTGTCAAAATCAGACAGTAAATTCAAGAAGGTCAAATATCAAAAGGTAATAATAAAAAAATGAAATCCCGTAGCTCTACAGTGGCCGCGACTTCGTTCTTCTAGGCCAATCAAAAATTTTGCCTATAGGGCTTTCACATTGGGATTGTTAAGGCTCAACTATTAGCTAATACCTGATAGTTGAGCCTTTTTACGGGTAAACTTCCGAATTGATCCCTTCAAGAACCGTCCCCATGACATACTCTATGACACACTTGCAGCAATTGTCAGAAATATTGCGTATAATCCTCATTGCATTTATCGAAAACTAATAAGAAAGAATACTGGAGGGATACACATGGAAAAAGAAGTAACCGTTTACACAACACCCACCTGACCCCATTGCACCCATGTGAAAGAGTTTCTTTCAGACAAGGGCGTGAATTACAAAGAAATCAACGTGGCGGCGGACTCGCGCGCCCGGGATGAAATGATCAGGAAAACCGGGCGGATGGCCGTGCCGACAATAACTATGGGCAGCCAGGTAGTGGTAGGTTTTAACCGTAACGAATTGGAAAAGCTGCTTCATTAATCAAAACGCAAAATCTGTTCCATTATTTCCCTGAAAACAGGCGCCGCCGATTCACTGCCGCTGGCGCCGTCTTCAACCAAAACGGTGACAATATAGCGGGGATTGACCCGCGGGGCGTAGCCGGTAAACCAGGCGTTCACCGATTGTTTACTGTTGCCGGTCTGCGCCGATCCCGTCTTGCCGGCGCTTCCATAGAACGGCACAGAGGCTTCTTTCCCGGCGCCTTCGTCAGTTGCCAGTTCCAATAAATCGCGCAGCACAGCGGCGGTATCAGGCCGGATTGCCTGGCGGCCGGCGTCTGAGGCAAATTCTTCGGCCGCCCCTCCGCTGCTTTTACGTACTTCTTTTACAAGACGCGGCACCCGGTAAACACCGTCGGAAACAACCGCGTTCACCATAGCCGTGACTTGGACGGGACTAACCAGCACAGGCCCCTGGCCGACACTGCTGTTTACCAAATTGTAAGGCTCTCCAATCAGGCTCAAATCCTGGCGCGGGTCGGGTGTCACCGGATAGCCTGTGACAGACTGGTTGTCCAAACCCAGCTTTCCGGCATACCCAATTATTTTTTGCGCGCCCAGACTTAAACCTACCCTGGCGAAAGCAGGATTGCACGATTCGGCAAAAGCGCGGGAAAAAGTAATGCTGCCGTGCCCCGCGTCATTCCAGCAATGAATTAAATTATCTTTTGTCCCGCCGCAGGTAAACAAGCTGTCGGTGCCGGCAACACCTTCCTCCAGGGCAGCCGCGGCAACCACAATTTTAAAAATAGAACCGGGCTGATAAAGAGCGGTGCAACGGTCAAAAAAACGCTCCCCGCCGCCTTCC
>NZ_MVQM01000118.1:0-30138 GCF_002067195.1 Pelotomaculum sp. PtaB.Bin117
GTTTTCGGTTTTTCCAAAGCACATTCTCTTAAGAAAGAATCCACAGTCTGGTTAAACTTTTCAACTTTGCCGGTCGCTTCCGGCGAGTAGGGCCTTGCGTAAAGCAGCCGTATCCCCAGCTTGGAGCAGGTTCGAGCCATCCATTTAGTCCGGTACTGCTTGCCGTTGTCGAAGTAAACAGCCTCAGGGACACCGTATTTTTGGATGGCATTACGGAAACAGTCTTCAACGATGGCCTGGTCTAATGTCGGATAAAAGGCGCCATGCAGTACAAACCGGGTAGCATCATCCAAAAAGGTTACCAGAAAGACTTGCTTCTTTGCACCGCCTGGGCCGATTGGCAGGTATGGACCGTATTTTATGTCTGAATGAATCAGTTGGTTGCGGTAGCGGTGCTGAAATCTTCTGGCCGCTACGCCATTGTCGGCGTACATCCGCATTTGCCGGTTGCTGTAGCCCCGCTCGGCAAGTTTTTCCTGCAGGGTGGAGCGTTTGATCTCTCCTGGTAAAGCCTTGCCTTCCCATTCCAGGATCTGAATAATCTGAGTAACGCTGCGGCTTGGTACTTCCCGGCGCAAAAGTATGGCCTGTTCCAAAAGTTCGGGAGCAATAGCTTTAGACTCAAGTTTTCCCTTACCCTTAGGCTTTAACCCGGCGAATCCGAGATTTTGGTACCTTTTCAGATACCTTCGCAATGTTCTTTCTGAAATACTGGCTTTCTGACAGATATTTTTCCTGAATTCCCGCATTTTTGCCGGATCCAGTCCATCTGCAAGTAGTGGCAGCATAAGCTGAATTCTGTTGCTGGCGATTTCTTCGGCCTTCTTCTGATCTTTCATCCCTAAACACTTCCTCTCCGGACTTTTCTTCAAAGTCTAGCTCAAGTGTTTGCGGACAAGAAGGCAGAACGGGTATGTACCCATAAATTTGCATTCACAATGGGACGGACAATTCTTGCCAGCCAACCCGGCTCATTTCCAACATAATGTCCGATTCTTTGGTGTACAGACTGTGACGGGACGGACGGCTCTTTCACAGCTTCCCCGCCTAGACGCAGAGATAGGGATCTGAGCCCTCCCAATAGATAGGGCAACAGGCTATGAAACCATCTCTTTAACCGGTATAAGGTGGCATCATCTGCAGCCAACTCTGCTAAATGTTCCTCTGTAAGCATTTTCTCAATGTCGGCAGATGCATAACGCTTGTATGGAACCAGACAATCCGGGAGTTCATGATGGATTCTGCCGCAGCTTAGGCAGCGAAGCCTGCGAATAATTAAAATCTTTGTTTGCCCATCGGGTGTCTTGGATTTACGCTTACGGCTTCCAATTACTTTATGATTATTGCCGCAGCAAGGGCAAGGGACAGATTCTACACACCGAACATAAAAAAATGAGTTTGGGGATTTTCAATTAATTCGTAATTTGTTACAATGACCATACAATGACCAAGGGATGTCTCTGGTGGTCTGCGCTAACAGATCATGCACAACGGAGACATCCTTTTTCCTTTGCTGTAATATGGTCATTATATCCAGCAAGTTCCGGACAGGCAATACCGTCAGCTTTCGGCCATTTTAGGCTAGCGGAAACAAGAATGGTTCAATAAGTTCCGACTCTCTTAGGAATCGGAACTTTTTTATTGAATAACACTCTGGTATTCTCAGTAGCAACTATGAAATGTTCTTTTATATTCATTTAAGTTTCCTATCCAATATAACTTCCGAAACTTGAAATTAAATACACTGGTAGTACAGTAAATAGGTGGTAACTACTTTGCGTCTGATTTAAGCTACGCTGGTATAGGGCCTAAATAAAGAAAAACTCCGGCTTCAAACCAGAGTTACAATCATATGAGGAATTTAACTAGATAATAATTAATTTTACTGAAACCCCAGGGTCTAGCAAATATTTAGCGACCCAAATCCAGATAATTATTGTCCTTGATCCGGAGGTAAAACTATTTTTCATTGTTTCATGATTCTTTAATTTGATACTTCTTTGTCAACTTCTGCTTTTGTATTAAATTCTTCAACTTCTGCTTTTGTTTTAAATTCTTTTGCTGTTCCTCCGCCGAAGATAAATTTTCCAATAACAGTTTTACCATCAACATCATAGAGTGGAATTTCGTTAGGATGAGCCAAGTTCTGCTTACTTAGAGCTATAGCCTCCTGTGGCGTTTTGGGAAGCGGTTGTTCTAGATCTGTACGTTTCACATACCCTTCAATACCACCCACTCCAACTGCCGCGACTAAATCCGGCTCTGTTTCTGGAGAAGTAGCATTCATTAGAGAGCCATACGTCTGACCATACTGGTTTTTCGGAAAAACATAATTAGTACCAGCCTGAGCAGTCGTTTTATAGAGACTAAGCGTCCCTAATGCAATGCCAGCAACAAGAAAAACACCAAAAATCACTGTTTTTAACCCAAACTTAAATTTCATTCCATTACCTCCTATGGCCAAATAACATTTGGACTGTTATTGGTATAATAATGTGTATACGTACTTCCATTATATACCCCAACTTCACCCATACCATGATAGATACCACTCGTTGTGCAGCTACTTGTTAATTGAATTATACCATAACTAACATCTTCATTAATATACCAACCTGATTGATTTATTAAATAACCATCACCATTAATCAGCTTAGTGTTAAGAGCCATATATCCCGCTGGTGCTGATCCGTCCCACTGGGGTTCAAGTACCGCACCCCCATGTACACCAGAGGACACTTTAGTTGCCCATGACCGATCTTGATAGTAATAACCATTAACTGGACCAATATAGCTCCAATTACTGTATACAGTTGATGCATATGCAACCAAACCACCTATTCCAAGAAGAACAACCAATGTAAAAACGGATATCACTGTTTTTGAATAATTTTTTTTCACTGGAATCTCCTTTCTTTCTAACTTTAATAGGGCTAGTTAATTACCAAATTTTACACATACTTGAGAGAAAAGCAATCATCTTTGGTGAAATATGCTGACTGATTCACGACAACAACTTTATTTCATCCTATCAATTTCCATCAACTCCTCCCGTCAGTAGAATCCTACCCTGCCAGACCAAGGATAAAAAACTCATGCTCTACCAAAAACTAGACAACTAAAATCTTCCTGCTTGTATCAAACCCAAATTAACTACCCTTTAAATCTAACCCATAACAAAAAAACGGAAACAAAAACCAATTTTAGTTTTAGCTTCCGTCCTTCGGTCAGCTCTACATTCTATTCTTTATTACGTTTTCTAATCAAAAAATCATACCCAACTACTTTACCCTCTTTAACAATTAAGGTAAAATTACCAAATCTCGTATCAGTTAAAAATTTTTTAAGAGCGTTTATCGTTTCACTATCCAGACAATTGGTTATAAAAGTTAATTCATCATTTTTCAACTAATCAAGATCCCTCCCCACCTACATCCGCACATAAATAATACCTCTACAAACTACTTTTACAGACTCCTGCAACAAAAAAACGGAAATAAAAATCAAACAAACTTGATTCTTAGCTTCCGTCCTTCGGTCAGCTTTAAATATTCTACTATTTATTCCCTTTTCTAATCCCAAAATCATACCTAACCAATTTAATAAATTAAAAAAATTTTAACCTAATATAATAAACAAAACACATATATTAAAACATAATCTAATATAAAAATAATATCAATAAATTCCTCGTATGTCAATACGTTCCTCAGCGAGCATTTTATATAATTATGTCTAATTATGACGAAAAACAAAAACTATATTGTAAAACATAAAAATATAAAACAACCTGTTACAAGGCCCTATACCAGAGTAGCTTAAATCAGACGCAAAGTAGTTACCACCTATTTACTGTACTACCAGTGTATTTAATTTCAAGTTTCGGAAGTTATATTGGATACGAAACTTAAATGAATATAAAAGAACATTTCATAGCTGCTACTGAGAATACCAGAGTGTTATTCAATAAAAAAGTTCCGATTCCTATTCTTGTAGGAACTTCTGATTGAAAGTACATCCTAAATATTTACAATTACTTTGCGGGCTATGACAGCTACGCTGGTACTAGGCCTAATACCCAACACGCCACAGATAAGCTTGCGTCAAGGTAAAAATAATCAGAAACCATAAAATAGTGCCGTAAAGGAACTCATTCTTTAAGAAATGTCTGCGAATAAGGTACTTCAACTTTTTACGACAGCGCACGCTAAAGAGACTATTACCTTCGACCATGCTTTCAGCAGCGCGCTGGCTGTATGTATACGCGGACATTTAAATACCCCCTCGAATATATGTTCTAAGGGTATTGTAGCAAACAAATGTTTGACAGTCAAGACACATTGCGTAAATCATTTACCATATCGATAATCTCGTCCAAATCGAAAGGCTTGCTGATTAACGCTTTATAACTCCCGCGCGGCGGCATATTATCCAGCTCCGGCAGACAGCCTGAAATGATCACAACCGGTATTTGCCTGAGATTGGGATCGGAATTTATTTTTTCTATCACAGCCCGTCCGCCTAAAACAGGCATGTTCAGATCGACAAAGATTATTTCAGGCACAGGTTTTTGTTTTAAACGCTCGAGTCCCAACAAACCGTTGGGCACTGAGATCACTTCATTGCCTTCTTCAGTTAACGCAATCTCAAGAACCAGAGTAATATTGGGCTCATCTTCCATTATCATCACCAATGCCATACCAATCCCTCCAAGATTTATTAAATAATACCTGTTTTATTAATATTACCACACAGCTTTTCAGAAATTTGTCGGAACCTGTTGCCGCTGTTTATATTTATTATTTTTTTTAATCTAAGCTTCAAGGCAGGATATAAGAAAAACATGTCGAAAACAATGTTGTTTTGGCGTCTTGGAGGTATTAAATTATGCATAGATATAAAGAAATGACCATGGAAATATTTCAGTCTGTCACCCAGGCGATCGGCATTCACGCGATGCTCCTGGTTTTGGAACATGCCCGGTGGAAAACCAGGCAGCAATATGAGGAAGCCGCCTTGATAGAATTTTCAGAAGAAGGTATTTCTTTAGTACGGCTTGAGCAGCTGAGTCCCGAAAAAACCGAGGAGATTGCCCACTTCTTTTTAATGTCCATTGTCGCCACACTTGGACGCCTGGTTGGTATTCAGATCGCCAGCCAGTTGACAGAACAGCTCAAGGTATATGCTGGTGAGTCTTAAGTGCCGGAAAGAGTTTCGACAGGAATAAGCATTTTGGACAAAAACGAGGAGGACAATTATTGCATGGGCAGTTTAGCCAGGGTCAAAAAATATTGGGAATCAAAACGCTGGACCAGCTTTCTGGAAAGCACGGCGGCGGGACTGCAGTTAAACCTCACCTTAATTATTCAATATGGAAATGATTTTTCCCGATCATTCCATCACCCGCCATACTGCCCGGCCTGCCGGACTCCAATCGCCGACATCAATTTGCCGGATATCATTATCTCAATTAAGTCACAAAATGAAATTGTTGAATTAGATATAAATGGTGCAAAACTCGTCGTCGCGCCACTCGGCGGAGATCCCTGTCACGGCAATCTCTACGTGGTCGCCGGGGAATTAACATGCTGCAAAAAGGCGGCGCATCCTACCTTGCTGGAACGGGCCGTGCTGGCTCAAAAACTTTTAACGAGTTTCCGGCACGCGTTAAATGAAGGATTTGAGGGCGGCAGACTGTCCCTGCAGCTTTCCGCCCTGCGCCAGGTAAAAAACATCGTCCTGTCGCTTTTCAACGGCGAGGAGAACATATTGGCGCAAGTATTCGACCTCATCCTGAGCGCCTTGATCATCCTGTCGGACGCCCAGGGCAGTTGGATAGAATACGGCACCGCGGAAGTTTCCGGCGGCCTGCTCATTAAAGGGGATGAACAAAGGGTCAAAAACCACATCGCCAGTCATGCCGGCCACGCGGACACAGCAGAAATAAGCAATGGCGAAAACCGGGTCCGGCTGGGTGTTTTCGCCCCGGCCGACGGCAAACAAACGCAAGACTTGCTAAATTTGATGGCCCAGGAATGCACTTTGGTTTTAGAGATAGACCACCTTTTCAAATTGTTGCACAAGCAGCTGCCAATGATTCTTGGCGCTGTTGGAAGCGCCGTCGTGCTGGTCAGCAAAGACGGCATTATCACCTATGTCAACCACGCCGCGGAACTTCTCCTGGAAGGAAAAGCGCCAAACTTAATCGGGGAGCCGGCTGACGCCGCGCCGGGGCCTTGGTCCGCCTGTATTCAAGAGAAGACAAGCCGCCGTGTGAGCGGACACATGGACAATTTAATCCAAAAACAGGAATTGCGGTGGGTGAACTGGCAGGTCAGCCCCCTCCTTGATGATGAGCAGATTGCCGGGTGGCTCGTTTTAGTCGATGACAGAACTGATCATCACAACTGGCAGGAGGCCGCGCGGAGAGCGGAACGGCTGGCCGTAACAGCCGCCCTGGCGGGATCCCTGGCCCACGAACTGAGGAATCCCCTGGGCGCGGCTAAAGGAATGCTCCAATTAATCGGCAGAAAAGAAAAACCGGAACAGGTAAAAGGATACGCCGACCTTATCCTGCGGGAAATTGACCGGGTTACTAACCTCTTAAACGAGTTTCTGCTTCTCGGGAGACCCGCCGAGATGACAACCGAGCCCTTGGACCTGGCGGCTTTCCTGCAGGAAATAACGCCTTTGCTAAAGAGTGAGGCAAACAATTACGAGGCAGATATTTTTATTAAAACAGAAGAAATCCCCATGATCAACGCGGACCCCGGCCAGTTTACCCAGGCGGTGCTGAACTTAGTCCGCAACGCCTTAGACGCGGCGGGGCGGCGGGGTCGTGTTTTGTTAAACTTATCCAAATCCGGAAACAATGTAATATTAACAATTAAGGATAACGGGCCGGGCTTGTCCGCCAAGGTCTCAGGAAATTTATTCAAGCCGTTTTTTACCACCAAAGAGCGCGGCACGGGACTGGGGCTGCCCGTGGCTCAGGCGATTGTGCACAATCACGGAGGCAATATAACTATTGAAAACGCTCCCGGCGGCGGGGCGATTTGCCAGGTGACGCTTCCGTTTTACGCCAGGCAGGATGGAAAAACAACCGATATTGATGTGCTGGTTACCGTGGCGGACAACCTTTTACGCTATCCGTCCGAACAGGCGCTCCGTACCGCCGGCTTCAGCGTTATTTCAGCCGCTGATTTGAGTGAAGCGCTGCTGTTGAAAGAGCGCTACTGTCCGGCAGTCTTAATAGCGGATAAAATTATTTCCGAACCCCAAAATATTGAGATAATCAGCCGGACATGGCCTCAGGCGAAAACTTTCGCCATTGCTGAAGATGAACATTTCCATGAACATTTTATAGAAGCGAATGTCTTCCAGATTGTAACAAAACCATTGGACTATGTGCGCTTGATCGGACAAGTGCGCAAAGCGCTTAATGAAATATAAGCCGTCCATTGCGTTATAGCCCGAATATGTTGTCATGACAGGCATTCTGCAGCAGAATTCAGGCATTATCAACCTCGCAAGCTGCTTGACCTCTATGATAATAATAAGCTATAATTTTATTATAGCAATAATTGTAAATATTATAAACCGTTCTGTTAACGCCGAATCTTCTCCAAGGAGAAGAACGGGGAAACCAATTTTTAGGGGTGAATCCGGCCATGGCCGGTAGGGCTGCCCTTGGCCCAAACCCGTCAGCTAACCTCGCAGGCGTACAGGGAAGAATGGACAGCATTTTATTGGCTGGGCATTCCCGGCCAATTTTATTTTTATTAACTTCCTAATTATTCTTCCTAAAATACGTTTTTCCAACAGAACCGGTTACTATTGAAGAAGAAAACTAGGAGGTGCGGCATTGAAGACCAATATTTTGCCTATAAGAACCCAAAACAACGCGGACTGGTCAGACTGGCGCTGGCAAATGCAGCAACGGATTCACTCAGTAAAGGAGCTCGTAAAATGTTTTGACCTGAACCATGACGAAGAACTGAATATCCAAGAGGCATGCGAAGTATTTCCCATGTCTATTACTCCGTATTACGCTTCATTAATCAATAAAGAAGATCCCAGATGTCCCATCCGCCTGCAGTGCATGCCAAATCTGCAGGAGCTAGTTAATGGATGCGGCGACATGGACGACCCCCTATATGAAGACGCCGACTCTCCCGTGCCGGGATTGACCCACCGCTACCCGGACCGGGTGCTTCTTTTGATTACTAATGAGTGTGCCATGTACTGCCGGCACTGCACCCGCAAGCGCAAAGTGGGCGATCAAAACAGACGGGTCAGCGAGGTTGACATTGACCGGGGCATTGAGTACATCAAATCCCGCCCTGAAATACGCGATGTCCTGCTGTCGGGAGGAGATCCCTTTGTTCTGTCCTGCGCCCATCTAGAGAAAATCATCGCCAAAGTCAGGGCAATCCCCCATGTGCAGGTAATTCGCATCGGCACCCGCACTCCGGTGGTGCTGCCGCAACGGATCACCAACGAGCTTGTGAAGATGCTCAAGAAATATCACCCCATTTGGATAAACACTCATTTCAACCATCCCCGCGAATTTACGCCGGAATCCACCCAGGCCCTGGCGAAACTGGCTGACGCCGGTATTCCCCTGGGAAATCAGACAGTCCTTTTAAAAGGAATCAACGACTGTTCAGAGGTAATGAAAAAGCTGTCGCATCTTCTCGTGCAAAACCGTGTGCGCCCGTACTATCTCTACCAGTGCGATCTATCCCGGGGCATTGAGCACTTCCGCACCCCCATAGCCAAGGGGATAGAAATCATGGAGGCGCTGATCGGGCACACTTCCGGTTTCGCCGTGCCTACTTACGTGGTCGACGCGCCGGGAGGCGGGGGCAAGATTCCGGTTTTGCCGAATTATCAGCTGTCTATGACAGGAACGAAAACAATCCTGCGCAACTATGAAGGAGTGATCTGTGTCTATGAAGAACCGGCATACTCCGGCTCAACCTGTTCCAAAGCTTGTTCTCTGTGCAAGGACGGCAATGTCAAGCATAAACCGGTCGGCCTGCAAAAGCTGGTAGACCCGAACAACCGGACTATCAGTCTGATACCGGAAGGAAACATTCGCAGGGCACGCTTTTTCGGACTTAAGGGTGATCCTCATGGCAGATAGCCTAAAAGCGCATGAACAGGTGCAGCCGGATCAATGGGAGATAATAGAAGGTCACTATTTTAAATGCCATATTTTAATTTCACCGTACAACCGGAGAATTACCGTCTATAACTTTAGTCTGGCTCTGGACGAAGGAGCTTCCGCAATGGTGCAAACCCTTTCAGAAAAGGCTGCCGCGCAGGGTTTTGATAAAGTGTGGCTTAAAACCGGACTTAAATGGGCACATTCTTTTTTAGGCGCGGGAGTCAAACTGGAAGCAGCTATCCCCGGTTATTTCGCCGGGGAAAAGCCGGCCTTGCTCTTCTCCGGTTTTCTGAGCGAGCAAAGGAAAATTCCGTCAAACAGCAAAAACTTGGACCAAATCAAAAAATTGGTTCTCGCCCGCAAGGACGGCGGCGGCCAGCGCCCGCTCCCGGCCGGAATTACGCTGAGATGGGGACAGACCGGACACTGCGGGGCGCTGGCAAATTTATATAGCAGGGTTTTCGCCACCTATCCTTTTCCGATCTTTGATTCCGGCTACTTGAAGCGCACCATGCGCCACAATGTTTGCTATATAACGGCCTGGCACGGCCGGGAACTGGTGGCCGCGGCTGCGGCAGAGATGAATCCTGCAGAAAAAAACGCTGAGGTGACAGACTTTGCAACCGCACCCGGGTGGAGAGGACATGGTCTGGCGGGCTGTCTTTTAAACCAATTGGAATCCCGATTATTGAGTGACGGCATCCGGTGTCTTTATACTATCGCCCGCAGCAGTTCCACCGGCATGAACAGGGTGTTCGCCAATACCGGCTATGAATATTGCGGGGTGCTGATTAAAAATTGCAATATAAGCGGAAGTTTCGAAGACATGAACGTCTGGGCAAAAATAATTGACGGCTAACTGCTTCCCATACCGGAAAAGATAGTAAAGCGAGGCAAACTTGGTATGCAACAATATTGGGAGATAATCGCAAACTTTTTTAATGGGCGGCTTTCGCCTGAAAAAATCACCTACTTTTCCACTAATTTGCTCCTCTCCGTGGCGGTCCTGTTCGCCACTTATCTGTTCATAAAGCTTTTTTCTTATTTATTGGACAGAACCTTAAAAGAAGGCGGCAAGGAAAAACAAATTTTCTCCGACAACTTTATCCGCTCTTCGCGAACTTTTCTGAAAGCGCTGCTCCTGTACGGAGGTTATTTTATCGCCGCAATCATCATATTGGAAATATTCAACGTCATGGTGATTTCACCTGGAGATTTAAAATCTTTAGGCGCTAATGTTTTGAAAATCATCAGTGTGCTGGTGGGAGCAAGGATTGTCATAAATTTCGGGAAACTGGCCATTCAACAGTTTTTCGAACGTCATGAGCTAAAGGAAAATATTATGGAAAACCGCCGTGCGCAAACCCTGGAAATATTGCTGCAAAGCGTGTTGACCTACCTCATTTTTTTCCTGGCCGGCTTAACCATCCTGCAAATTTTCAATATCAACACCAGCGCCATTCTGGCCAGCGCGGGCATTCTGGGACTGGCCGTGGGCTTCGGCGCCCAGAACCTGGTCAAGGACATCATCAGCGGATTTTTCATTTTATTAGAAGATCAGTTCGGCGTGGGGGATTTTGTGGAAACCGCCGGCGTAGTCGGCACGGTCGAGGAAATCGGCCTGCGCACCTGCAAGATACGGCGGTGGACAGGCCAGCTGCATATTATCCCAAACGGGGAAATAACCAAGGTAACCAATTACAACAAGGGACCAATCCTGGCATTGGTGACGGTAGGGATTGCTTACGAAGAAGACATAGATCGGGCAATGGAAATCTTACAAAATGAATGTGTCAAAGCCCGCCGGGAGATTGAAGCTATCGTTGATTTACCCCAGGTGCAGGGAGTAACAGATTTGACCGACAGCTCAGTCAACATTCGCGCCGTCGCCCCATCCATCCCCGGAGAGCAATGGACTGTGGAGAGGGAGCTGCGCAGGCGGTTCAAATACGCCTTGGAGCAGGCAGGCATCGAGATACCCTATCCAAGAAGGGTGCTTTACATACATGAAGAAACCTGATGATATGAGTTATTCAAGAGTGATCGCACAACCAGCTTACCCATATTTCCACCAGGCAATGAGGCGACCTATGCCAAAGCAGTGATCTTGACGCCGATATCAATGGGCTTGGCATTGTAAAGGCTTGTTGTGACCAGCGCATCAACACCTGTTTGGGCATATTCCGCCACGTTTTTTTCTGTGATCCCACCCGCCGCCAATAGGACCAGATGGGGATTGATGGCCTTTAGCTGCGGTACGGCAGCGCCCAACACGTCAGCAGACAGCTTGTCGAACTGCAAGCCGTCCACGCCCGCCCGGCAAAGCTTGATGCTTTCCTCCACAGACCGGGCTTCGACGATCAGCTTCTTTTCACAGACATGCTGCTTGATATCAGGTACCGACGCGATAAAGCCGTCCAGGCCCCCCATAAAATGCATATGCTGCTGGAACACCAGAACAGTTTCAGACAACCCCAAACGGTGGGGGAAGGCGCCGCCGACCATTACCGCTTTGATGGACAAAGCCTTTGTGCCCGGGAAGCCTTTCCTTGTCGTAACGATGGTGATGCGGGGATTGACCGCTCGGGCCAGCTTGGTCATTTGTCTGGTTTTGGTGGCGATAGCGGAGCAATGGTCAAAAATATTCTGGCAGACCTTCCAGGCCATATGCAGGTCTGCCGCCCGGCCACGGGCCCGCAAAAAAACTTCGTCGGCCTTGATCTCGCTGCCGGAAGGCAACGACAGGTCTACCTCGATATGCAGACGCTCCATGATGCGCAGCGCCTCCTCGGTTCCGCAGAGCACCGCGCTCTCCCGCGTGAAGTAAACGATTTCGCCCGTGCGTTCGCCGATTCCCAGCGCCCAGGTGGTCAAGTCGATGTAGGGCACATCTTCCGCCAGCAGTCTGTCAATGACCTCGTCAGGTATATACATCATTTCCCATCATCCTTTACTGATTGGTCTGCCGTACAACAAATTCCTTGTCAGGTATGGTCTCGATAATCTCTTTTGGATAATTTTAAGATATCCGCGACCTCCTGAGCCTATAAATCGTTTTTTTATGCTTTTCCTAAAAATAATGCGTTTTGTTCAGTTTTAATGCTTTTTGTATTGATTGTATTTTCTTAGGATATTACTGTCAATGCGTTTTGTTTAGGAACAAAAATTTTATATTGACAACTATTTGGATATTTTTGCAAAATTGATATGTACAAAAAAACATAAAATAAATTTTTATATTAAGTTATTTGGTGATAAATATGATGAAAACAAGATGTAAAGATTTTAATGAATGCATCAACAGAAAATTTCATTTTGAAAGAAAATTTTAGATAAATTCTATATACCACTCCTTGTTTCATGGCTTTATATATTATATAATACATATTTCGCCGTAGCAATAAAACAAGGTGATGACTACAGTCATTTTCCAACTGACAAGCTTAAAAGTAATATTGATCCAAACTTTATTTTGCAGAATATGTATTTACATTTGGCCAATCTAGTTTTGTCGGTTATACATTTATGCAAAAAAGGTCAGGATTATTTGAACGATACTATACTCTTAGATGAATGTGCATTTAATATGCTGAAATATAGGAAAAGTATTCTTTAGCGCTCTTGACTCCTAAAAAATATCATTATAAAACAAAGGTTTTCTGCACTATAAAATTATCATAAAATCCAGTTATATAAAAACAGAATTTGACACAATCAATATAAAAATCAACTTCAATAAAGGATACTTTCGTGGTATCCTTTTTATTTTTGGGGTAGACTAAAGCTATAGCCGTTATGGGCAGGAGCAAAATTATGTGCTTTTTTCATTACGCTGGAGTCCCCCGCGTATCTGGTCGTTAATAGCGATGTCTATAAACTCTATGAGTTTCTCCGGCGTCTGTTTTATTTCTCCAAGAAGCCAACTCTCCATCAGGGCAGCCAAAGCTATAGAATAGTAGTGAATCAAAAACTCAGCATAGTCTTTGGGGACATTGGGTACCCCCTCCGTAATCGAAAGGAATGTTCTTTCGATAGCCGCGTGAATATCGTCATAAAAAAATCTTTTCAGATGTTGGTGACCCAAAGAATTGAGCGTGCAAAGGCAAACTGCTTTGTTTTCCTCAATATAGCGAAAAAGCTGAAGTATTCCATCCTGCCATAAGAGGACGCCTTCATGCTCTACAACAAGCTTTACGGCTTCCTCTTGGTACATCCACTTGACCATATCATATATATCTTCAAAATGATAATAAAAGGTTTGCCGGTTAAAGCCGCTGTCCTCCGTGATCTCTCTAACAGATATTTTTGCCAGCGGCTTTTTCGCCATGAACTTTTTGAGCGACTGAACCATCAGCCGTTTTGTCACATCGCTGCTCATGGAGTTTGGCATAGCATTACCCCCTTTAAAATATTCACATTTAATAAGGAAAAACAAACATCAAAACCAGCTAGACAATCAGGGCCTATTTGTCTGGAAGCTTGACAAGTAGGCCCTGATTGTCTATAGATGTACGCTCACTTCGGAATTAAGATATAAATCAAGATCAAATGGCAAAGTTATCTCGGGGCAGCAATTCTGACTATGTTTTTTACATGGATCGTCAATCAATGCATGAAACCGAGAATCAAAAGTATTGATATGCTGGAATCTCTAAAATCAGTGGATTGAAACGACTCAACGCGAAAGAATATAAGGTTATCCCACAATGCGATTGCCGGATTTTAACGCTCATTCATCAGCGAAATATTATACCTGTTATAGGCCGGAAACAAAAACATGCCTTGAGCGGCCTGATTAAATGTGCTAAGTGCGACCTATTCTCTTACGTTGATAACTTTCTCATATCTTTTGACGCGGAGGACAACGAAAAGGCCGAGGCGCTTCAGGCATCACTATCTGAAAAAGAAGCCACGTTGCAGAAGCACAAAAGGCTTTGGAGCTGGTTAATGACGCATATGAGTTTGGTGAATATACCCGTAAAGAATAGTTAACACGCAAAGACAAGTGGTAAAAAATCTATTGAGCAACTAAAAACTATGTCTTGCATAAATGGTCATCTCCTTATATGGTAAGTTTAACCATCTACACAAAATTAATTACGTTCTCATATATTTTTAGTTTTTATCTTTATCTGGTCAATAACTCATAACTCCTGACAGTGTACTTGCTGTACTTGCTTTTCACATTGTGAAAGCTCCTGTCTTTATCCAATGCTTTTATCTTACATATTTTGGGGTATTTTTCTGCTAAAACTAGGCTTTATTCGCGTTCTGTTTCCCGCTCTTTTGTCTGCTATGGGGACTGACGCAAAATACTGTCAATATTCGCCTTGATAACGTCGTATTGCTTCACCTGCTTTGACAATATTGCATCTACATTAGCTAATCAGCAAAGAAACGTTTTGTATAAAACGATTATCGAAAGTATTATTTATTTACGCGAGGGGGACAATATCAGCGTTAATATAACGTTCAAATAAAAGGAGGTGGTTGCGCATGTTATCGGAGAAGAAAGTACCCAATAGATTGGCAAATGAAAAATCGCCTTACCTGCTCCAACACGCATACAATCCTGTGGATTGGTGGCCGTGGTGTGATGAAGCCTTTGCGAAAGCAAAAGCCGAGGATAAGCCGGTTTTCCTTTCTATTGGGTATAGCTGACTAACTTGCATTTATGAACTTGTCACTGGTGCCATGTAATGGAACGGGAATGTTTCGAAGATGAAGAAGTGGCCCGGGTCCTTAACGACGGGTTTGTTGCAATCAAGGTGGACCGGGAAGAGCGGCCGGACATCGATCACATCTACATGTCGGTCTGCCAGGCCATGACCGGGCAGGGGGGCTGGCCTTTAACAGTGCTCATGACGCCTGAGAAAAAGCCGTTTTTCGCCGGCACATATTTCCCCAAAAACAGCAAACGGGGTATGCCGGGCCTGATGGACATCCTGACCCGGGTCAAGGAAAAATGGCATTATGAAAAAGACACGTTTATCCGGGCCGGCGCTCAGGTGGCCGGAGCCATTCAACCCCAGCCGGACAGGCCTGCCGAAGGCGAACCGGGTGAAAACGATCTTAAAGACATGCTAAAAAAAGCTTTTGTTCAATACAAAAACCAGTTCGATGAACAATACGGGGGGTTCGGCGCCGCGCCCAAGTTTCCCACCCCGCACACGTTATCTTTCCTCCTGCGCTACTGGAAAAGAAACGGGGAAATAGAAGCCTTGGCCATGGTTGAGAAAACGCTGGAATCTATGTACCGGGGAGGCATCTATGATCATATCGGGTACGGCTTCTCCCGCTACTCCACCGACGGGAAATGGCTGGTACCGCACTTTGAGAAGATGCTTTACGATAACGCCCTGCTGGCCCTGGCCTATACCGAGGCGCACCAGGCTACCGGCCGTGACCTCTACGCCCGTGTCGCCAAAGAAATATTTACCTATGTCCTGAGGGATATGCGTTCGCCGGAAGGCGGGTTTTACTCGGCGGAGGACGCTGATTCCGAAGGCATTGAAGGCAAATTTTACATCTGGTCTCCCGGTGAAATCAAGGAAATTCTCGGCGAAAAAGATGGTGAAATATTCTGCCGGCTCTATGACATCACCGCCAGCGGCAATTTCGAGGGGCGCAGCATCCCGAACCTGATAGATCAGACTCCGGAAAATATAGCCGTAGCATTTAACATACGTCCCGGTGAATTCACTGATTTAACGGACAGGCTGCGGCGCAAAATCTTTGAAGCGCGCGAAAAGCGGGTGCATCCCTATAAAGACGATAAGATACTGACTGCCTGGAACGGATTGATGATCGCCGCCCTGGCCAAGGCGGCTGCCGTTTTCAACGAGCCTGTTTACAGTCAAGCCGCCGCCCGGGCGGCGGACTTTATCTTCAGAAAGCTTAGACGGGAAGACGGCAGGCTGCTGGCCCGCTACCGCGACGGCGAACCGGCCATCCCCGCCTTTCTGGACGATCACGCCTTTCTTGCCTGGGGACTGCTGGAGCTGTACGAGGCCACCTTTGCAGCTGATTACCTGCGCAAATCGCTTGAATTGACGAAACAAATGATCGCTTTATTTCAGGACAGGCAAAACGGCGGTTTTTATTTCAACGGCGCGGACGCCGAGGAACTTATCGCCCGTCCCAAAGAAATATACGACGGGGCCTTGCCGTCCGGCAATTCCGTCGCGCTGGTCAACCTGCTGCGCCTGGCCTTGCTGACAGGCGACGATGAACTGGCTGAGACAGCCGAAAAGCAAATAAATGCTTTCGCGAACATAGTTAAAGACCACCCCCGGGGCTATGCTCATTATCTCCTCGGAGTATACTTCTCCCTCGGTCCCTCCCGGGAGATAGTGATCGCCGGAAGAGCGGAGGATCCCGGGGTGATAAAAATGCTGCAGGCAGTGCGGCGTCAATTCCTACCTGACACAGTAATAATTTTTCACCCGGCGGGAGATGCTGTTCAAGGAATAGAAGAACTGGCGCCTTTCATCAGGGAACAACAGCCCATCGACGGCATGGCCACCGCTTATGTATGCCAAAACCATGCCTGCCTGTCACCTGTTACGGATGTTGACGAACTGTCCGGTTTATAAGGAAAGGGGACACACCTCCATTTAGGGTCTATCTTTGGGGTCGAAGGAATGTCCCCAATTTATGAAAGGGAACACACCTCTATTTAAGGCTTATTTTCGGGGTCAGAGGAATGTCCTCAATTTATGAAAGGGGATAAGACCGGGGTGTCTAAATGGCGAGCCAAGTCTATTGAACAGCTAATGGCCGAGAAGGAAACCAGCCGTCACCGCCTGCCGCGCACCCTGGGCGCTTTGGATCTGGCCACCCTGGGCATAGGCGCGATCATCGGCACGGGTATTTTTGTGCTGACCGGGGTTGTTTCCGCCAACTACGCCGGGCCGGGCATTGTCCTGTCTTTTGTGCTGGCGGGCATCGCGAGCGGGCTTGCCGCGCTGATATACGCGGAGATGGCTTCAATGATTCCGGTGGCCGGCAGCGCTTATACTTTCACCTATGTGTCGCTCGGCGAGATACTGGCCTGGCTGGTGGGATGGAATCTTATCCTGGAATACATCGTTTCCGCGGGCGCCGTGTCAATCGGGTGGAGTTCATATTTGGTCGATTTGCTGTCCGCCGCCGGAGTGACCCTGCCGGCTTCCATCACCAGCTCCCCTTTCAATGGGGGAGTGCTCAACCTGCCGGCGGCGCTTATTGTGCTCTTGCTCACGGGACTGATTATCACAGGCGCTCAGCACAGCGCGACAGCGAACAAATTCGTGGTAACGGCCAAACTCGCCGCGATCCTGCTGTTTATCGGGCTGGGCTTCAGACACATCGACCCGGCCAACTGGCAGCCTTTTTTGCCGTTCGGCGCCGCCGGCATCGTGCACGGAGCCGCTATTGTGTTCTTCGCCTATATCGGCTTTGACGCGGTATCCACGGCGGCGGAAGAAGTCAAAAATCCGCGGCGGGACTTGACTATCGGCATTGTGGCGTCCCTAATCACAGCCACCGTCCTTTATATCCTTGTCTCTCTGGTCCTTACCGGCATGGTTCACTACTCCACTTTGAACACCGCTTCCCCCGTGTCGGCCGCTTTACTGCGGGTGGGACTGCCGTGGGCCGCCGCCGCTATCTCCGTTGGGGCGTTAGCGGGACTAACCAGCGTATTGCTTGTCGTTCTATACGGACAAAGCCGTATTTTTTTCGCTATGGCGAGGGACGGGCTGCTTCCGCCAATTTTCGACTGGATTCATCCCCGCCTGCGCACTCCCCTGTGGGACAGTCTGCTTATCGGCCTGGTTGTAGCCGCCATCGGCGCCTTCCTGCCGATTTCCCTGGTGGCGGAGCTGGCCAATATAGGCACTCTGAGCGCCTTCATCGCCGTTTCGGCGGGGCTTCTGGTTCTGCGGGCCAAACGGCCCGACCTCCCCAGGCCTTTCCGGGTTCCATGGGTGCCGCTGCTGCCCGTGCTCAGTATGGCCATGTCCGCCTATCTGGCGCTCAATCTCCCCACCCTCACCATGGTCCGTTTCGTTATATGGATCGTCGCCGGATTATTAGTTTACTTCGCTTACGGATACAAGCACAGCAATTTATCCGGAAAAAGCAATCCCTCATTTTCTTTAAAACTCAACATGATGAAACCAGTTTCCAAAAAACTCCCCCCAGACCCGACAAAACGCGACTGATAACTTCTCTTATACCCTGGTATTGCCTTCGTCGGTTTCAGAAACAGATTTCGGCGTTCTGATAAATTTTATTCCCGTCCAGACCAGCACAACTGCGAAAATCATGCGCAAAGCAAGTTCCGGCAGGCTATGGGCAAGAGAGCCACCAAAAAACGAGCCGAGCAGGATGCCCGGGATTAAACCCGGCAAGGTCTCTCTGCTGATATTCCCAAAACGCCAGTGGGTGTGTGCGCCGGCCAAACCGATAGGAATCATGGCCAGGAGAGAACTGCCTTGCGCGGTATACTGGGTAAAGCCGGTGAACAGCACCATCGCAGGCACCATTGTCGAGCCCCCGCCGACCCCCAGCATTCCGGAGAGGAAGCCGGTAACGCCCCCGGTTAACAAAAGAATGACCACTTTTGTCCATTCTGCTGGGGCTACCGTCATATGAGACGGATAAGATTTTAGCAGCAAAAGTATAGTTGCCACGAACAATAATCCGCCGAAAGACCTCTTCAGTTTCCATTCCGGAAGAGCATTGGCAAAGTTCGCTCCCGCCCTGGCAGTGAAAATGGCGGTAGAAGCCAAAATTATGGCGGCCGGCAGGTCAACGGAGCCTCTTGACATATAAGTGAGAGCTCCTGACACTCCGGTGAAGACTAGGGCAACAAGACTTGTCCCCTGGGCCTTGTGCTGTTCCATCTTTAGAATACCGACCATTAAAGGGATCATGATCACACCGCCGCCAATGCCGATAAGACCGCCAAAAACCCCCGTCGCCAAACCAATTAAAAAATTCAATAGAGATTCCCTCCGGATAACTGAGATCTTTTTTTTGCGTGCTGGAACATATTTACTTGGCCCATTTTTTGACTTTATCTCATAACCTGAAAAAAATCAAGAAAAACGCTAATATTTCCGCATATGAAAGCTATAACCACCGGGGAGTAAGACCGGTGGTTATAAAACGCAGTCTGGTCATCAGTTTGTATTTTTACATTTTAGATGCAGCCGCCACAGAAGCCCACACCGAAGACCAGCAGGATCAGAATTAAAAAGATAATAAACGCCTGGTTGCCAAAACCTAGACCTACAGCTTGCTCCGCTTTGACCTCGGACATAGAGGGTACCTCCTTAATATTGAAAAGTTTTTGTTTATTTCTACACTATATGAAAAGGACGATAAATGTGTTAATCCGCAGACTCCTGGATCTGCGGATTTTACGCGGCCGGAATGCAGAGATTCTTCGCGCCGGCAACATACAGTTTATTTTATGAATGTTTACTAAAATATTAAGTAAAACTGCCAACTTATTTTAAAACTAGGAAGGAGATTTTAATTATTATCAGAATCTATAATCAAAATCTTGAATTAGGTGTGCGGTGAATGAAAATAACATATTTTTTAGCATTATTAATAGCATTTACTGGGTTATACATACTATGGTCAATTTTTTTCAAAAAACCCAAAATTATGGATGATAATAGCAACAATAAAAAAGATAGGAATAAAGAATATAGACTAATTCAATCCCTTATTAGGAATATGGAGGAAGAAAATCCGCAACTTGTCAAAGATTTGATAGTACATTTAAACGCGGTGTCGAGATTAAATATTATCAAAAAATCTAATCCTGATGATATTAATTTGGTGCTTAAATATTGGTTGTATAATGACTGGTAGAGATTATGGAGAGAAATTTCAGCCCAATATATTCTCCAGCCAGCCGGGCGTGCTTAATATCAGCATTTGTTCAGTGATTTCAAGCTCAATTTTCTCAAGAGTTTCAATCAGCTTGAATACATCAACCGGTTTGCAGAAAAACGCATCTACCCCGCTATTCACCGCAGCAATAACAGCATCCATATCACCGCAGCCGGTGTTAATAATTATTTTCGCCTCCGGATTGAGATAGCGGATCTGCTTTAATATTTCAATCCCGTTCAAAACAGGCATTTTCATACCGATAATGACAGCATCATATTGATTACGCGCGTACGCCTCCAAGGCTGCCCCGGGAACGGTGAACTTGTCGCACCAGTGCCCGGCCGGCTCCAACACGGCGGCCAGGTTGTCTATACAATCCCCATCATCATCAAGCAATAGAATATTCATAATTCCTCCTGATTTTTGATAGCTCTTGACAATTTTATATTATCAATTTAATATGTCGGTTTTATGTTGATACTTTGAACATTTTATGAATATATAAAAAAATGGAGGACAACCCTCCATGCAGCCATCTATTAGTGAAACGCCTTCTATATCGTCAACTATAAAATAAGCACGACCCCTTTATTTTCCACGTAACCTTCGTAATAAATAATTAAGGATAAAAAACGGAGGGTAAAGATGATTGTTAAAAGCAGATTTATAATTGTCCTGGGTACAGTTTTATGCATGTTTCTTTCCTTAACCGGGTCCGCTCATGCCAATCTTTTAGATATTCAGGGACACTGGGCGGAACAGCAGATTAGCGATTGGCTCGATAGAGGTTTCGTTGCGGGGTACCCGGACGGAACATTTCAACCCGATAAGAGTATCACCAGGGCCGAATTTATTACAATGGTTAATCAATCATTCGGATTCAACGAAAAAGCTCAAGTTGCTTTCAGTGATGTTTCGCCCACCGCCTGGTTTTACGGGGAAATCGCCAGAGCGAAGGCGGCCGGATACATTGCAGGCTATGAAGACAATACAATAAGATTGGACAAGGCGATTAACAGGCAAGAGGCGGCGGCTATTGTTTTCCGTTTACTGGATATGGAAACCGTTGACGGCAGTAAAGCACTTTCTAAATTTGAAGACGCAGGCAATATTTCAGGCTGGGCAAAACCAATTGTTGCCGCTGTATCTGAGAAAAACCTGATGGAAGGCTACAGCGACCATACTTTCAGAGCACTGGACCGCACCACCAGGGCGGAAGCGCTGGTTATCCTGGATAGGGCTTTTTGGCTGAAATACCCAATAATTATTACCGGTGAAAAATAATATTCACATCAACCCTCTGTTGCCTTATTCCTTAAACCTTTTTTCAATTATCCGACCCATAAGTGCTCCTATAAAACCGCCAAGCATCCCGCCAAACATGGGACTGCCCAAAAGGGACCAGTATAAGCCGAAACTCCCGCCAAACTGAAAACCGATAAAAAATCCATTCCCCTTCCCACCTGCCCGATAGTATGCCTGCCACATGCCCAAATTAAGTATCGACGGGTAAAATAGAATCCATTTCCAATCCACCACTTTAAAAGACTCAGCAAAATCACCATTAAATGTGTAGTAAATAGACAAGTTTAAATTGCTGTTGATGTTTACTATTATTTCTAGAATTATCAGGACTATCCCGACTAAATAATCGCCGTTATAAAACTGTCCAAATCCCGGGAAAATGAACGACCATAAAGCGGCAACCCAAGGTTTTTTACCTTGCGAATCCTGATTCAATTACATCCACCAAGTTTCATGTTTTTATATCGTTCACTACAATAGTATTTACTATTAAGCTCAGTAAAATTAATCTGACCGCCGATACCTAATAAATTATCCCACGAGGAGTCCGCTATAAAAACAACCCCTGGGTACTCCAGGGGTTTCCTTTGCAATAAAAATCGGCTTTAAAAAATAACCACCGATTTAACGGGAACCGGTGGTTGTTATTTATATAATTTTCAGCCTAAATGCCGCAGCCACATACGCCCACTCCGAAGATGAGCAGAATGAAGATCAGGAAAATAATAAACCCGAAGTTGCCAAAACCAGTTCCGCAACCTGTGCCGCAACCTTCAGCAGCAGTACCGTATCCCATTTATATCACCCCTTTTTTCTTATAATATGCGGGATACGACAAAAATGTTAACCAGTGGATATTCACCCAAATTAATCTATTCACATAAGCTATAATGACAGTGGCAATAACTGTCACATTGACCTCCTTAGCAAAACCTGGCCGAATAAATGGCCAGGTTTTTGTTTTCCCGGCTGGAAAAAGCCACGGGCCGGTTAGTAAATTAAGTTTTTGAAATGTACAGCAATAGATTTTGGGTAATAATAATTGAAAGTGACTGATATCAAAAATTTGGAGACACTTACATAATGGCAAAACCGCGGGTAGCAATCATTGGTGCTGGTGCTGCCGGTCTGTCCTGTGCTCATGAATTGGAGAGACTGGGGTGTCAACCGGTAATTTATGAAATATCCCGTTCTGTCGGACACCCCTTTCCCCATACAGGAGCGATACTGGAAATTTTGTTTCGGTCTATTACTACCCAGGATCTTTTAGCATTTGCCCGGCAGACCTATGATATTTCTCTTATGCCTCTTAATAGAGTAAAAAAAATCATCCATATTTCCGCCAACAGCCGTTCCATAGTTCAAGGTGATTTGGGCTATCTTGTTATCCGGGGACAATTAGAAAACTCTATTGATAATCAGATTTCCGATTCATTGAAAAATACGCATATTTTATTTGACCATGCCCCGGACTGGCAAAAACTTACCAAGGTGTATGATTATGTGGTCGTGGCAACAGCACGTAAAGATATCCCCGCTTCCTTGGGATTATGGCAAGACACGGTGTCCACTTCCATTATGGGTGCCATTGTATTGGGCAGTTTTGACGAAAATACCCTTTCTATATGGCTGAACAATGATTATACTAACAAGGGCTATGCCTACCTGGCTCCATACAATTCAAAGCGTGCCAGCTTGGTTTTATGTGTGGCTAATATAGATACCGAACAACTTCCGGCCTACTGGAAAAAGTTTTTTACCATAGAAAAGTTCAATTTTACGGTTGTTGAAGAGTTTCAGACCACTCTAACAGCAGGCTTAGTCTACCCTCACAAGGTAAAAAATTTATATTTTGCCGGTGTATCCGGGGGCTTTATAGATCCTTTACTCGGCATGGGTGCTTTTCCCTCAATTGCCAGCGGAGTGATAGCCGCGCGCTCTACCATTTATCATTTGGATTACGAAAAGGAAATTTCTTTTTTGATAAATTTAATTAAAAAAGTTAACAATATACGTAATGCATTTATAAAACTGAATAATACGGATATCAACCGTCTAATAGCCATCTTGGGACTGCCTGGAGTGCAGCAACTCATTTACCGGACTAAAATAAACGTTATTGATCATATCCATTCATTAATAAATTTATGGTAAAGTCTTCGTCAGTTAAAAATCCTAGTTTGCCGGCTATACACGTATCCGGGTATACCATGGAAGTTTACTAATCAAATACCTGGAAAACTTATTTCATTGCTTCTTCAATTGCTACGGCAACCGAGACTGATGCTCCAACCATCGGATTATTACCCATACCAATCAGCCCCATCATCTCTACATGCGCCGGTACTGAGGATGAGCCCGCAAATTGTGCATCGGAATGCATTCTTCCCATGGTATCTGTCATTCCATATGAAGCAGGACCCGCTCCCATGTTATCAGGGTGAAGGGTTCTACCGGTGCCCCCTCCTGAGGCTACTGAAAAATATTTCTTTCCTTGTTCGATGCACTCTTTTTTATAAGTTCCGGCGACCGGATGTTGAAAACGTGTGGGGTTCGTTGAGTTGCCCGTAATTGACACGTCAACTGATTCATGATGCATGATGGCTACGCCTTCACGCACATCATCACAACCATAGCATTTAACCAAAGCTTTTTCACCTTTGGAAAACGGTTTTTCTTCAATAATTTTCAACTCACTGGTAAAATAGTCAAACTCTGTTTTAACATATGTGAAGCCGTTAATTCTAGAAATTATATAGGCAGCGTCTTTACCGAGACCGTTTAGTATAACCCTTAACGGTTGTTTTCTAACTCGGTTGGCGGATTTCGCGATGCCTATCGCTCCTTCTGCAGCAGCGAAGGATTCATGGCCGGCAAGAAACGCAAAACATTTCGTATCTTCCCTTAGCAGCATGGCAGCCAGGTTGCCGTGTCCGGTGCCAACCTGCCGCTGGTCTGCAACCGAGCCGGGGATACAAAAAGCCTGCAGTCCTTCTCCTAATGCTTCGGCAGCTTCGCTGGCTGTTTTTAGTCCCTTTTTTATCGCAATTGCGGCGCCGAGAGTATAAGCCCATACGGCATTTTCAAAACAGATTGTTTGAATAGCTTTTACAATGGTCTGCACGTCAATACCTTTATTCGCGCAAATCTGCCAAGCTTCGTCAAGGCTGCTCATTCCGTATTTTTCTAATACCGGGGTAATCTGATTTATTCTTCTCTCATAACTCTCAAATAGTTGCATCTCTTATTCCTCCTATCTCAAAATTATTCATGCCTGGGATCGATATATTTTACCGCCTCATCATATCTGCCGTACTGACCGGTGGCTTTTTGCACAGCTTCATTAGCATCAACGCCTTTTGCAACCATTTCCATCATCTTCCCAAGGTGCACGAACTTATATCCAATAACCTCATTGTTTTCATCCAACCCCATCCTGGTTACATAGCCCTCTGCCATTTCCAGATAACGTGTTCCCTTTATTTTGGTTCCATACATGGTGGCCACCTGGGCTCTCAACCCTTTTCCCAGATCCTCGAGACCGGCGCCTATGGGCAGCCCGCCTTCTGAAAATGCCGTTTGTGTCCTGCCATAGACTATCTGCAAAAATAGTTCTCTCATAGCTACGTTGATTGCATCGCATACCAGATCTGTATTCAGTGCTTCCAAAATAGTTTTTCCCGGTAGTATTTCTGAAGCCATAGCAGCTGAATGAGTCATGCCTGAACACCCGATAGTCTCAATTAAGGCTTCTTCAATAAGACCTGCCTTTACATTCAGGGTGATTTTACAAGCACCCTGCTGTGGCGCGCACCCACCAACCCCATGAGTAAGACCGGAAACATCTTTCACATCATAAACCTTGACCCAATTTCCTTCCTCAGGAATCGCCGCCGGTCCATGTTTTGGGCCTTTTGCCACGGTACACATGTTTTCCACTTCATGAGAATAAATCATTAAATTCTTTCCTCCTTTGAACATTTTTAATTTGGAATATCCAAAGTTGATTTTTAATTTAATCTATAATAAAAAAACTCCTACATTAATAAGTAGGAGTCATCAGCCTTATAGGCATTAGGCGAACTCCATCGCCTGCTGTCAAAAATATATAACCTGTATAATCTGATTTGTCACCTAATAAATTATCACATAAAGATTACTATTAGCAATAAAATTTTATTGATAAACAATTTTTATTCTTTTATAATCAATACACCTTTGTGTTTGGCCACGTAATTTGAAACACTACCCAAACCATATTGACCTAATAATTTTTTTCAGATAAAATGTTATAAGTTATATAACCCAGGTGATGGAGTTCACCCAACGTCTTTTGAGGCTAATAACTCCTACCAATATTTTTTATATTGGTAGGAGTTTTTTATTTTGCCGAGTGGGAGGTCAGAAATTAATGGAGCAAAGTTATGGGAAATTAAGAACTAAGGTCCTAGAAAACCTGGGATTACTCGAAAACATAGCCAAACAAAGAGAAATCGTCCACCTCGTAGAATACCTAGAAGAAATAAAGCAAAAGCTTTTACATGGCCGCTTTAATTTGGTTGTCCTCGGTGAATTCAAAAGGGGAAAAACAACTTTCCTTAATGCCCTTCTAGGGGAGGACCTTTTGCCAACTGCCGTCGTACCACTAACTTCCATTGTTACCTTGATCCAATATGGTGAGAAGATTAGTGTAAAAGTAACTTTCTCGGACGGGGGTGCCGCAGAAGCTACGCTGGATGATTTGCCCTTATACGTTACTGAAGAGGGCAACCCCTGCAATGAAAAGAATGTCAAGCTAGTTCATCTTGAGTACCCGTCGCCTTATTTAAATGACGGCGTCGTTTTAATAGACACACCGGGGGTCGGCTCAGTTTACCGGAACAATACGGATGAGACTTATAACTACCTGCCCAAGGTGGACGCTGCCATTTTTCTTTTATCGTCCGACCAGCCGATCAGCCAATCCGAGCTGGATTTTTTAAAAGACATCGAGCAGTATTCAGCAAAGACGTTCTTTATTCTAAATAAAATTGATTATTTAAATGAGCAGGATAAAAAAAAGGCACTTGAATTTGCCAAGAAAGTGCTAGCTGAAAAAGTCGGCTTCGAAGAAATAAATATTTACCCGGTTTCCGCCAAGTTAGCTTTGGACGGAAAAATTTCCTGCGACGATGAAAAGTTGAAAGCAAGCAACCTGCCGGCGTTTACCAACATTCTGGAAAATTTCCTGCTAAAAGAAAAGGGGCGTGCGGCTATAAACGCTACCTGCAATAAAGGCAACAACGCAGCCGGTGAATTGCAGCTCGGGTTGGAACTAGAGATGAAGGCACTTGGTATTCCTTTGGAAGAATTGAAGGCTAAGATAACCCTGTTTGACGAAATGGTCATGAATTTGCGGCAGGAGCAAGAGGATAACGGTTATATCTTTCAAGGTGAGAAAAGTAAGGTCTACCAGGAGCTTGAGCATGAAATAACCGTGTTCCAGGAAAGTCAAAACATGATCATTGCAAAAGACATAGAACAGGAATACCAGGCTAAAAAAGAACTCTCGGGACGTAAACTGATGCATTACCTGGAAGATTACATTGAGAAAAAGGTCCTGACGGCCTTCGACGAATGGCAACCCAAGGTTGAGGAAAAAGTGAGGGAGGCCTTCGACCGCGTAATTGCTCGGTTCACCAATAAAACAAATAAGGTAATCGGCGAACTTTTGAAGCAATCAGCGGAAATCTTTGATCTTAAAGTCGAAGGTTTTACCGAAGCAGAAGCGCTGACCGAGGAAACCAAACTTTATTATATCTTAGGCGAGCAAGCGAATATGTTTATCCCCAATGCGGCTAACTTATATGCGCTTTTTCTGCCAAAATTCATTACTGGTCCGATGATCATGCGGGTGATGAGAAAAAAGGTGGAACAGGATTTGGACCGTAACTGCGGCCGGCTCAGAACCGATTATAATGATAGGATTTCTAAAAGTGTCAAGGTTTTTAAAAACCTCCTCGAGGAAAAATTCAATTCAGCTATAGAAGGAACGCGACTTGTTTTAACCCGTGTCATTGAAAAAAGGGAGCACAGTGAAAAAGAAGCTGCCGAAGCTTATGAGAAACTGGCAGAACAGATGAAGACGCTGGAATCAGCCAGGGAAAGCTTGCGGGAAATCGCCGGGGTTAGGGTTAATCTCCAGACTTCCAAAATACCTGGCGTTTTGATGACTTTATAAAACGCCTCAAGACAGGAGAAAAATTGTTTGCTAAGTATTTAAATTTAATCCTTTTCCATGCCTATTCTACGGCCTTAGAGACAAAACCAACCTTTCCCAGCTTTATGGAATATTGGCAGAATAATTAAAAGCTGAATTTACTTTTTGAGTTGGGCTATATTCTCCGCAGTCGCGGCTATGTCGCGCATAAGCTGTTGGCGGGTCATGGCTCACCCCGGGGGCTTGGCATAGCCCGAAATGCTGCCGACATCGGGATAATCAAGCACGGTATCCATGCCGGATGGAAGGACGCCGAGGAAGTCTGCGAAACGATAGAGAAGTGCCGCCATCTGTTCACGGGTGATTTGGTCATCCGGACCGAACCTTCCGTTCCCGCTGCCTCCTATGATACCGTTTTTCGCCGCCCAAGCTATGTATTTGCCGTAATAAGCGCCGTAATCGCAGTCGGTGAAGACCCGCTCATCCGAGGGCTTGATTTCGCCGTAGCTGCGCTCATAAAGCCGCCCGATGACCGTTGCGAGCATGGCGCGGGTCATGCCCCTATCGGGGGAGAAGGTATTTCCTCCGGCGCCGGCGAAGATCTCCCGCTCGGTCACAAAGCCGATATACCCCGCCGCCCAATGTCCGGACACATCTGTGAAGCCCTTGCCGTTCTACATAACCGAAACGGTTACGCCTTCAGGAGCAATATATTTTCCGTTTGCCGCCAAGCCGATGAACACTTTGTTTCCATTGGCATTAAGGTAATACGGCACACCCGCCGATTCATCATAGCTTCCAGCCCTTCGGACCACCAGCGCGTAGGGCGAGAACTCCGTCGCCTCGAACACAAGGTACCAAACGCCATTCCTTTGTTCCAGGCGGGACGCAAGTGTCGTCACTTTGCCGCTATCCGATTTGTGCACGACATCGAGTAGCTCTTTCTTATCGAGCAGGTTTTCCGGCACCGGCAGGGAGATGGTTACAGCGTAGCCGGGCGCGGGCTGCGTTTTTTCGTTTGTGCCTTTGATGTACAGGGAGATGTCAAAGGGGTAGAACTCGTCGCCGGCACCAAGCTGAAAGCTTGCCTTGTCCTCGCCCGTATCCGTAACCTTAACCTCCACCGAATTAGAAAAGGCATTGTCCATATTGGCGCTGACGCTGATCTTGCCCATACTGCCGCTGAACAAACCGCTGCTCGTTTCGGTAACGGTGATGGTCTTTTCGGACGGCTTGACAGAGCTTCCGCCATTGTCCCCGTCTCCGTCATTGTCCCCGTCTCCACCGCCTCCGTACGTCCATTTAGCGTAGACGGTCATCGTGGCGTTTACTGGTGTCGCGGAGGTAAACTCCGTACCCGCGCCGTTTTCACCCGTGAACCAGCCGCCGAAGGAGTAGCTGCTTCTCGTCGGGTCAGAGGGAAAATTGCCGCTTCCGATGCTCTCGCCTGCGTTGACTGTTTTTGTGGCATAGGTCCCGCCATTTGAGCTGAAGGTGACGGTATAGGTTGTAACCGGAGCCGCATTCACCGTTATATTGAAATCCTGCGTATAATCCGAGCTTGCGGTCAGGCCGTTTGTTACCGTTGCCCGCACAACAGCAACGCCCGCCGCCGTTGTGGACAGTATGTCCCCCGAAATTGACGCCCCCGTGTCTCCCGCGTTATAGACGCTCCATGTGACGGTTTGATTCGTCGCGTTAGCCGGTGAGACAGTGCCGATAAGCGTGAGCGGCGTACCCGCTGTCGCCGCAGCCGGCACTCTAGAAATGTCTGTTACCGCCACAAAGCCGTCCACTACATTTACCGTCAGGGTAGCTGTTGCTCCCGTGTTGAAGGTGAAAACAAAATCGAGGGCGGCGCCTGTCGTAAGCGGAAGATCGGAGAAGAAGCTGTTTTCTATGGTCAGGCCATTGCCTGCGACGGTATAGTCGTCCGAGTCCAGCGTATATACCGTTACGTCAGGTCTTATGCTGTAAACCGCATCGGTGACCGACACCGCGCTGTTCCATGTAATGGTTGCGGTTATATCGGCGGGGGCGTTCAGGTCATAATTGCAGGATGTGGGACTTATGGCCGGAGCGGCGCTGACCGTCAGATTGTTCGTCGTTGCGGTTTTGGAATTACAGGTCGGTGTTATTGCCTGCCCATTGTGGGTTGCCACCGACAGCGTCGTTCCATTGGCGGGGCTTGCCGTTATGCTTTTGCTTGCGAAGCCAGCAAAAGCCACATCCTCGGTAGAGCCGTCGTTGTATGTGAGGGTTACACTTCCAGCCCTGTAAGATCGAGGGCTTCTCCCGCCGTGTAGCTTAAGTCAGACGGCTGCGTCTTTACCGCGATAGCCGTTCTGGTGTACGGTGATATGGGGGTCTTAATGACGTCATTGACAGATCATAATCGATATCCGAACCGTTGGCCACTGTTAACCAAAGAACCGCCCGGCCTTCGCTGCTGGGAGCTTGACACTAGCAGGAATTATAAAAGCTTAGGTTAAACACCTAAGCTTTTTCTTTTAAAAATTCTAGTTGTGGTCAACTTCAAAACCCTAGAACCCTTGATTTCACTGGA
>NZ_MVQM01000119.1:0-12403 GCF_002067195.1 Pelotomaculum sp. PtaB.Bin117
AGCACCCTGATGCCCGCCATGCCGAAAACGATTTTATCCGTGATAAAAAACAGTATCTTCACCTCCACCGTAGTGCTTACATAGATTTCATATGCGCCGGGGGAGGCTTAAATGACTGCTCTTGATAAAATATTAGTTGCCATTAAGGCTGTTGCCGGTCCGCCGTTTCCCGCCTGCTTTGGCACGGCTGCCATCATTCCCGCCTGCTTTGGCACGGCTGCCATCATTCCCGCCATGCCCAGGGCTGCTGCGAAAAACATTACTCCACGATAACCCCATCCCTGGGCAATCAGGCCGCCGAGCAGGGGAATAAAGATAATGGAGCCTTGAAGGCAAAGCTGAGTAAAAAGTTGACCAGCCCGAACAACCACAAGCGGGATTGTCCTCCGCTCACCTTGTTATCCAAATTAGTACACCAATCCCAGAACGATGATATCAGTTCATTTTAAGAGCCTGACCGGCCGGTGTCTACAGCAGGCTCCAAAATCCCTGACCGTGACATGAGGCAATAAAATATGCGGCCAGTCTTTATTATTAAATGCTTTATGTGGTAAAATTTTATTTGGTCAGATTTGTTGACATGATCATTAATAGAATAAGAACTTAACGGAGGTGTCTTTTCAGATGTCGGTGTCAACCGGGGAAAATACTTATGAAACCAGGGAATTTCAAGCAGAAGTAAAGCAAATCCTTGATATTGTCGTGAATTCGCTTTACACAGACCGCGAAATATTTCTGCGTGAGTTAATCTCCAACGCTGCCGACGCCCTGGAGAAATTCCGGTACGAAAATCTAACCAACAAGAACGTCAAAGACGGGGAACTCCCGCTCGAAATCACCATCGAGCTGGATGACAAGGAGCACACTCTGACCATAACCGATACCGGTATCGGCATGACCAGGGAGGAATTGATTGAAAACCTGGGTACCATAGCGCACTCAGGTTCAAAAGCTTTTATCCGGCAAATGGCTGAAGCCAATCAAAAAGATTTGAACCTGATCGGCCAGTTCGGTGTGGGATTTTACGCCGCGTTTATGGTAGCCAAGAAAATCCGGGTGCTGTCACGTTCGTATCAACCTGAAGCGGCTGGCTGCGAGTGGGTTTCAGACGGCATTGGCAATTATACCGTCGGTGCGGCAACGGATTTGCCGCGAGGCACTAAAATCATCCTGGAGCTTAAAGATGACGCCCACGAATTTGCCGGAGTCGAGGTCATTAAACGGATCATCAAGCAATACTCCAGCTTCGTCTCTTTTACAATCCGTGTTAATGGCGAGCAGATCAACACCGTTCAGGCGATCTGGACACGAAATAAAAACGAGATCAAGGAAGAAGAATATAACGAGTTTTACAAGTTTATCGCGAACGCATACGATGAGCCGCTTTACCGTCTGCATTTCTCCGCCGACGCGCCGCTGGCCATCAACGCTCTCTTATTTGTGCCGAAGCAGAATTTTGAGCGTTATGGTTTCAGCCGGACGGAGCCCGGTGTCAATCTTTACTGCCGTAAAATCTTAATCCAGCAGCAAGCTGAAGGGATCCTGCCGGAATGGCTGCGTTTTGTAAAGGGCGTAGTGGACAGTGAGGACATCCCGCTAAACATCTCCCGCGAAACCATGCAGGACAGCACCCTGATGTCCCGGCTGCGCAGGGCTGTAACCGGCCGGTTCCTCAGGTTTCTCAACGAGCAGGCAAAAGCCGACCCGGACAAGTATGAAGAGTTTTGGAAACAATTCGGCTTCTTTATCAAAGAAGGGGTTTCCAGCGACTACACCCACCGGGATGAGCTGGCCAAGCTGTTGCGGTTCGAGTCGTCCAAATCAGAGCCGGGTAAGTTAATATCGCTGGCGGATTACACGCAGCGAATGAAAGAAGGGCAAAAAGACATATATTACATTAACGGTCCCACCCGGGAAATTATTGAAGCCGGTCCTTATCTGGAGGTTTTCCGGGCCCGTGACCTGGAAGTTATCTACACGCATGAGCCTGTTGACGACTTTGTTCTGAGCAATTTGATGGATTATGAGGAAAAGAAACTGGTGTCCGCTGATCAGGCCGGGCTGGATCTTCCCGCGTTGGACGAGAAGCCTGACGGGGAGCAGCTTGATCATGAAACAGTGCAATCGTTGACAGGATGGATGAAAGAAATACTGGGGAATAAAGTTACTGAAGTCAAGGAATCCACCCGTTTAATCAACAGCCCCGCAGTCATTCTGAATCAGGACGGCATGATGACCAGCAGCATGCAGCGGGTGATGCAGGCGGTAAACAAAGACCTGGGCGCCATTGGCAGGAAGATGCTGGAGATCAACCCGCGGCATGAATTAATCAAACGCTTAGCCGCGTTGCGTGAAAAAGATGAAAAATTTGCCCGCCTGGCGGCGGAGCAGATCTACGACAACGCCTTGATTTCCGCCGGGCTAATGACCGACCCGCGTGACATGGTGAACCGCATGTATGATATCCTGGAGCGTGCCCTGGCGGGGGACATCCCTCCGACTCCGGAGTAAGGCTTTTAAAGAGGTGTGACCCCTTCTTAATAGGGAGGACATTCCTCGGCCCCAGAGTATGGCTCAAAAGAGAGGTGTGTCCCCTTTCCTAATTTACGGTTGAAGGGAGGAGCCGAAATGCAAAAACCGCAAAAAGTTGTTGACGGTGTTTACCTCGTGGGCGGACAGGAATTAACCGATATGAGAGATTGTTGTGTTTACCTTGTCGACGGCGGCAGCGAACTGGCCCTGATTGATGCCGGCCTCGGTTATTCATGCCGGTCGATATTGGACAATATAAAAAGACTGGGGTTTGACCCTTCCTTATTGAAGTATGTAATCGCCACCCACGGGCATATCGACCATATTGGCGGCCTGAGCCACTTCCAGTCGCTCGGTGCGAAGATAGTGGGGCACGCGCTGGATTTGGACGCTATTTCCAAAGGTCTGGCCCATTTGACAGCGGCATCGTATTACAGGGTAAATTACCAGCCCGTCAACGTCGACGTTATTCTGAAGGGTGAAAAGCAGGATATAACAATCGGGGAACTGACCCTTCACTGCCTGTTCACCCCGGGGCACACTCCCGGCGGGATCAGCCCTTATATTGACCTCAACGGCGGCAGGATTCTGTTCGGTCAGGACATCCACGGGCCTTTTGACGCGTCCTGGGGTTCGGATATTAAGAAGTGGATCACTTCAATGAAAAAGTTAATCGACCTGAATGCTGATATCTTGTGTGAAGGGCACTTCGGTGTCTATAAGCCGGCGGCAAAAGTGCGGCAGTATATTGAACATTACCTGGATCAATATGCCTGAGCATATGGCAACGCCGGAAAAAGCTGAAGAGCTTTTAACTTAATAAAGGTAATCTATGTGAAGGGAAGTCGGCTGGAATTCGCAAATTTATTGTAGGCGTCATGGGCGGTGGTGAAGAATTAGCACCGGAAATTTACCGGCTGGCTTACCGCCTCGGGGAACTCATCGCAAAAGAAGGCTGGGTGCTTCTTAACGGCGGGAGGCCGGCCGGTGTTATGGAAGCGTCGGCAAAGGGCGCCAGGGAAAACGGCGGGCTGACCGTAGGCGTGTTGCCCGGGAAAGACGGAGGCGCGGCTTCTGACTATATTGACGTGGTTATTGCCACGGGAATGGGCGACGGACGCAATTACATCAATGCGCTTTCCAGCGACATCGTTGTGGCCCTGCCCGGCAAGGCCGGAACGGTTTCAGAAATTGCACTCGCCTTAAAAAACAGGAAAAAAGTAATCTTGCTGGGTGCCGACGTGGGTACTACATTTGATTTTTACCGGGACGAAGGGTTATTAGCGAATGCAGGTACTCCTGAAGAAGCAATACAGATAATTAAGAGATTGCATGTGCCAGGTAAGACACATACTACCCCTGGCTCTAAAAAATTGTACGGTAAATATATAATAAAATAAAACTTAATATCAACCCAATTATTTAGTGAGAGAGCTGGAATTCTGCTGAATTCGCTTGTATTATTTGTGACTAGAATCAGGTTTTCTGAGAGAGCGTGTGCAGCTGACCCCGGTATCCAGGAAAGGAAACCGGAGAGATGGTTCTCAGGCTTAAACTTGCGGAAACAGCCGGCAAAATTCCCGGCTGTTTTCTTTTTTTGTTGTTTTTCATAAGTTTGTTTACGAAAGTTCAATATAAAATATATAATTTAGTTTTAAGGGACGATATTATTTTAGATTATTTTTTTTAATCAAAGATAAGGAGCGAATGAGATGAAACAAATATGGGCGCCGTGGCGCAGTGTCTACATTGGCGGGGACCACGGGGACAAGTGTGTCTTTTGCGGGATCTTGGAATCTGATCAGGACGGGGAAAACTTGGTTCTATGGCGGGGAGAGAAGACGTTTGTGGTGATGAACCGGTATCCTTACACCAACGGGCATGTGATGGTCGTACCCAAGAGGCATGTTGGAGAAATTGAAGAATTAACCGAAGAAGAAATGCTGGAGCTTTTTAAGAATACCCAGAAAATGGTTGGAGCGCTGCGCGCTTTCAATCCGGACGGGTTTAATATCGGGGCCAATATCGGTAGAATCGCCGGCGCGGGCGTGCCTGGCCACGTCCATATTCACGTTGTTCCCCGCTGGGGCGGAGACACCAATTTTATGCCGGTGTTCGGAGACGTGAGGGTAATTTCCGAATCGTTGGCGGTTACATATCAAAAGCTGAAGGATTCCTTGATAAAACTGAAATACATCTAAAGGTAAATCACCTATTGCCCGGCTGTGGTATAGGGGTTGTCAATGGTGTATGGGGGTTGTCGATGGTATGATGACTATTTACGGTTTCCTGGAAAGAATAGTATATCTTAACGAGGATACTCAATTTATTGTAGCCAGGCTTCAGGAAAAAGGCAAAAAAGAACTAACCACGGTTGTCGGGAACTTAGCCGGCATCAATCCCGGTGAATCCTTAAAACTTACCGGCCAATGGGAGCACAATAAAAAATTTGGTGAACAGTTTAAGGTCGAGAAATTTGAAACTATCGTTCCCGCCACTGTTAACGGTATTGAGAAATATCTTGGTTCAGGGCTGATCAAGGGTATCGGCCCCGTTATGGCCAGGCGCATTGTCAGGGTTTTCGGGCTGGATACCCTTGATGTCATTGAAGGCGCTCCCGATAAACTGACCGAAGTGAATGGTATCGGCTTAAAGCGGGTCGCCATGATTACAAAAGCCTGGGAAGAGCAAAAAGAAATCAAGGAGATCATGGTTTTTCTCCAGGGCCACGGGGTCAGCGCCACATATTCCGCAAAGATATTCAAGAAATACGGGAGTGCGTCCATTGAGACCGTGAAGAGCAATCCCTACCGGCTGGCTTCCGATATCTACGGTATCGGGTTTATTACCGCCGACCGGATTGCCAGGAGCATGGGAATTGACCCCAACTCCATAATGCGCGCTGAAGCGGGCGTCATTTATGTTCTAAATGAACTCATGGCGGACGGGCATGTCTATTATCCTTTTGGGCCTCTCTCAAACAAAGTCGTGGAGATGCTTCAGGTCAGCAAAAACGTGGTAATCAACGCCATGGCAAAGCTGATTGAAGAGAGGCGGCTGGTCGCGGAAGAGCCATCGGAACAAAACCGGGATGTTAAAGATGACCACAATGCCGTGTATTTGCCGCCGCTTTACACGGCTGAGGCCGGACTGGCCAAAAGGCTTTTGTTATTGAAGTCGGAACCGTCCGCCATTCGCTCCATAAACCCCGAAAAAGCGATAGCCTGGGTGGAGGCGCAATTAAATATTCAACTGGCTGATAAGCAAAAAGAGGCGGTTATCTCCTCCACACGGAGCAAAATTTCCATTATCACCGGCGGTCCCGGCACCGGGAAAACAACTATTATCCGGGCTATCATTAAGATTTTTCAGGCTATGCGGCTGAAAGTCCTGCTGGCGGCTCCCACCGGCCGGGCGGCCAAGCGGATGCAGGAAGCGACCGGGAACGAGGCCAGGACGATTCACCGGCTGCTCGAATACAGTCCGCATCAAGGCGGTTTTCAAAAGAACCAGGAATTGCCCCTGGCAGCCGATGTAGTCGTTGTGGACGAGTCTTCCATGATTGATACTGTCCTGATGTATCACCTTGTTAAAGCAATTCCCGCGCATGCTGTTTTCATTTTGGTCGGTGATATCAACCAGCTTCCCTCGGTAGGTCCGGGGAGTGTTTTAAGAGACATGATCGATTCCGGCGAATTCCAGGTGACAGTCCTTGACGAGATATTCAGGCAGGCCAGGGAGAGCAGGATAATTGTCAACGCGCATATGATTAACCAGGGTAAGTTTCCGGATATACGCAGACCGCAGGCCGGTGACAAAACCGATTTTTATTTTGTTTCGGAAGACGATCCGGAAAAAGCCCTGCAAAAGATCCTGGCGCTCTGCGGGGAGCATGTACCCAAAAGTTTCGGCTATCACCCGGTAAAAGACATTCAGGTCTTAACCCCCATGCACCGGGGCGAACTCGGCGTGGCGAACCTGAACGTCAAGCTGCAGGAATTGTTGAATCCCAACGAGAGTAAAACAATAAAAGGTTACAAAACCTTTAAGGTAAACGACAAGGTGATGCAGATGACGAACAATTACGACAAAGAAGTGTTTAACGGGGATATGGGGCGTGTTGTTTCCATTGATCAAGAAGAACAGGAAATCCAGGTAGATTTTGACGGAAGGGTGGTTGTTTACGAGTTTGCGGAAATAGACGAGTTGGTGGCGGCCTACGCCATCTCCATTCATAAATCTCAGGGCAGTGAATACCCGGCTGTAATTATCCCGGTTATGACTCAACACTACATGCTTCTCCAGAGAAATCTGATTTATACGGGAATCACCAGGGGGAAAGAACTGGTAATAATTGTCGGCAGCAAAAAGGCGTTGGCTATAGCCGTTAGAAATAATAAACCCCAAAAACGCTACACCAGGTTGAGAGAAAGATTATTGTGAATGCCTAGGATTACAGAAGTCAGAATAAGAAATGGCCTTTCTCCCCGTAAATATTCTGAGTTCTAACTCCTGAATGCTGAATACTTGATTAATAATAGATTGGAGTGTCCTGACTTGTGTGGACGTTTTACTCTATCGACCGAACCGGACGAACTGAGAATTCACTTTATGCTTGAGGAAAGCTTTGAGCACACCCCACAATATAATATTGCGCCGGGCGCCGATATACCGGTGATTATCAATAATTCCGGAGTGAGAAAAGTCTCCTTGATGCACTGGGGGTTGGTTCCCCGCTGGTCTAAAGATAAGAAAGCCGGCTACAAGATGATTAACGCCAGGGCGGAGACAGTCGAGCAGAAACCCGCTTTCAGGGATGCCTTTATGCGCCGGCGCTGCCTGGTTCCAGCCGACGGTTTTTTTGAATGGCGCAGGGAGGGAGGCAAGAAGGCCCCAATGTATATCACCCTGCCGGGCAAGTCGCTTTTTGCCTTCGCGGGCATCTGGGACTGCTGGAAGGCGCCTGACGGCAAAATCATTAATTCCTGCAGCATCATTACCACCGCGGCCAACGCGTTGATGAGAGACATTCATGACCGGATGCCTGTGATACTGGCCGGGGAGAGTGAATACAAAGCATGGCTGAAAGCGGAACGTGTAAGGGCAAGAGAACTGCTGCGGCCATATAAAGGTATCTTAACTGCTTATAATGTGTCAACGATAGTTAATTCACCAGGGATGAACAGTCCGCTCTGCATAGAAAGAACTGAATTTCAGCCGCGCTAGGCCCTTCCGTCGGATTGGACAGGCATTCAGCCGGTGAAAGGCTAAAGAAATTGTCCGCTGTTCATATTCATGTTTTTAATTCCATGATCATTTTTGATAAAAGCAGGAAATTAATTTTATTGTGGTAATCGATTGCAGCGTCAATACAGTCTAGGACAGCTATTAGAGTTAACTTTGTTACGTTTAATTTTGGCGGTTTGAAAATTTTATCAACTCCCAGAACACGATCAAAATAGTCCTGCAAACTACCGTCTATATTTGGATTAAGGTAATAGTCGTCTACGTTATCCAATGTGTTAGCCTCCAAATAATACTCACTCGTGCTTTTTATTTTATTATATGCCACGTTAGCGCCGGTTGCCATTTTTATGATACTTAGGTGCAATGAATAAGGCGGGAGGGTATGAGATATGATGATGGAATATAAACCCTTGTTATTTTGATATTTAGTAAAGATATTTTATTATTAGCATACTTCGCCTCTATCGTTTAAACAGTAACTAAGGAGGATATCTTAATTTTGCTATTGAATCGTGAAGTATAGTATACTCAACCACAGCTGACTATATATTTGCCGAATCCCAGAAATTAATCAACTGGGTACGGGGGAACCATTCGTGGGGGTGAATCCCAAGTTACCATTATTAATGGTGAACTTGGGTAGGGTTTCTTTAACCGAACCCGTCAGCTAACCTCGGAGGCGACAAAAGAAAGGGGAAAAGAATATGGTCAGAATCAAACGTATCCTTTTTGTAATCGCACCTTGTCTCTTATTGCTTTTTGGTGTACTGGCTAGCGCTAGTGCTGCATCGCCGGCAGATTTGTTGCAAAATTGCGCATCAGGGCAATGCTTTAACACCAACAGCCTGCAATGTGGCACTAATATGCAACAGCAAGCTGGGCTGTCAAGTTTGTTGCAAAATTGCGCATCGGGGCAATGTTTGAGCACCAACAGCCCGCAATGTGGCACTAACGCGCAACAGCAAGCTGGGCTGTCAAGTCTGTTGCAAAATCTCTCATCAGGGCAATGTCTGGGCACCAACAGCCCGCAATGTGGTGCTAACATACAGCAGCTAACTCCATCATCTGTTGCTTCAATGTTTAATTTATTTAATGCCGCAAGATAACATAAATACAAAACATTGCCTGTGGTACAGTAAAAATTCCAAACAATATTATTAGATTTTAGTTTAAAAACCGGTGGAACTCCCCCCAGTTTTTTTATCCAGCTTTTGTATGCAGTTCTGTTTACTTGGGTTGCCAAGGTGTGCTTTCTGAAGCTATTGACAGCTATCCAGACCTTGGCCAGAAAAACTGGAGGTCTAAGCGATAAAGCTTAGGCCTCTTTTTTATTCAAGAAAAGGGGGTGGCAAGGGTGGAAGACTTGATCCGAGAATATAAGAATCACTGAGAGAGTTTCGCGAAAGTAAGGTAAATCCTTTGATTCGTGGCAGTATAATCTCGGATACTGAGTGGACAATTAAGCTTATGGAAACGGGGCATATACCTGGAACAAAGTGGATTGTGGTCCGCTGGAGTCAGGCAAAACGGGAAGTGCCAGTTGATCCGCTTGAGATGGCCAGGTATATCCAGAATAGAGAACCCGCTGAAGCTGCCCCTGAATGGATGTTGGACCTGTTAGATAAACTTACAAAATCTTTGACCCCTCTTGAAAAGGATGCTTATGAATTGGTTCGCGGAAGAGGATATTCTTTCTCACAAGCTGCCCAGTTATTGGGTTGTTCTAAGGCATCAGTCCAAAGCTACATCAAGCGTGCAGAGAAAAAAATACAGCTTGCCATACGATTGCAAACTATAAGTAAAGGGATTTGCTTGCCAGAAGGAAAAGTATTCCGTTTGTAGAATTATGATGACAAAATAGGATACGGGGGCAATAAATGGCACAGGGTAAACTTCGATTAAAGAATAAAGAGCGCACGTTACTGCTAAATAGTCAAGTTATTGAAGATTATCCATGGTTCCATGATTTATTAAAATCCAACCAAAGGATAACAGAAGAACTTATTGATAGTCTTTCCATCGACTATCAAAGATTTTTTGACAATATGTTAAATAAAGTAATTGGGCAAGCAACGGTAGAATGGGAGGGGAATCCGCAGCATCCTGTTGATGACCTTGAAGACAAAAGGACTCCATGTACACTTTGTGGTCAACCAACCAGATGGGTTTTTTATATTTTTAACAAATGGAATGGTAAAAATATTAATGTTGGTAGTGAGTGTGTTAAGCATTTTGGAATCAGTGTAGATAAAACAGGTTTGACGGTCGATCAACTAACAAAAAGAGCAACCCGTGCCATGGATTTTAGGGCTAATGAGTTAGTGGTTTATGATAAGACATATGGTAATATGTAATTGTTTCGTTAAAAGAATTTGCAGAAAAGTTTAAAAAGATTGCCATTGGTATTTATAGTTTAACAAACGATATGGTTTCGTATATATTAAAATATCCTGGAAAGAGATTTTCATATGATGAATTAATCGATATACACAAAAGATATGAAAATAAGGATTTACGCTTATAAATTAGGGAGCCTTCAGGCTCTTTTCTTTTGCAAAAAAGAAGCAGCCCGTTTAAGACTGCTTATACTCCAAGTCTTTCTTTTAGAGCTTCCTGGAGAACTTTTGATAAACTGATGCCGGCATCGGCGGCTTTTGTGTCCAACCATCCGGGAATACTGACTGTACGGCGTACTGCGCGGTTGTCACGTATTTCAGCCCGAACAAGATTCACGAATTGATTATTCAAGGGCTTGATATTTTTTATGTTGCTGGCATTTGGAATATTTTCTTTTTCGTCCAGTAAATATTCAACCCATTGTGTCAATGCGCTTTGCGCCATATCCATAGCGTTGCTTAGAGATTTGCCTTCACTGACACAACCCGGTAAATCGGGATAGGTAATCGTATAACTACCGTCGCTGTTTTGCTCGAAGATGGCCGGAAAAATATATTCCATCGGTTTAACTCCTTTCTTGTTTGGTTTTATATAACACCCAAAGGCGGCGTTTTTATTTCAACCCCGCGTCCTTTAGGATTTGTCTGGCCGTGTTTTCGTTGATTTCGCGGTGTCTCGGGACTTGTACGGCCCGCTTGTCGGAAGCCTTGTAAATGGTGTGTTTACCATCGTCTCTTATTTTGCGGAAGCCGTTGGCTTCTAGTATTTTTATCAAGTCCCGCCGTTTCATTGTTTATAATTACCTCCTTTCTATGGTTATATTATATTACGTAATTTACGTAATGTCAACAGAAATTATTTAAATTACGTAAAAATCTTTTTTGGAGCCGCGAGGCTCTTTTGTTTTTCTTTTGTGAGGGGTTAACAATGTTTTGGACTTCCCTCGGTTATTTGGACACAAACTTAAGCAACTTTTCTCTGGTTCTCGTAGTTTTCCGGGGTCTCATATCCGATTGCTGAATGTAGCCTGAACCGATTGTAAAAAACCTCGATATATTCGAAGATTTCCAGCTTCGCTTCTGAACGGCTTTTATAATGACGATGGTATACGAGTTCCATCTTCAATGTTTTGAAGAAGCTCTCCATGGGAGAGTTATCCCAGCAGTTGCCCTTGCGGCTCATGGAGCAAATAAATCCATGTTGCCAGAGCAACTGCTGATAATCAAAACTTGCGTACTGGCTACCACGGTCGGAGTGAATGATCAGCCCCCGGCCAGGATGACGGTTGGTGATGGCCATATTCAGGGCCTCAATAACCAGTTCCCGGGTCAGGTACTTCTGCATTGAGTAGCCCACGATCCTCTTGGAGCAGAGGTCCATGAACGCCGCCAGGTACAGCCAGCCCTCATTGGTGTTGATATATGTTATGTCTGTCACCCAACTCATGTTGGGGCTACCGGCGTTGAAGTTTCTGTCCAGGATATTCGGTGCCACCGGCAGATTGTGCTTAGAGTCAGTGGTGACCTTAAATTTGTACTTTTGGATAGCCTGGATGCCGGTTTCTCTCATTAGCCGTTCGACTCTCTTTTTGCCACAGTGAATGCCCTGCTTGTCCAGCTTCCGGCGGATACGGGGACTGCCGTAGGTCTTACGGCTCTCGTTATAGATCTTCACGATCTGCTCCTTAATAATTTCATCCTGCTTTTTGCGCTGGCTCACGGGTCTGGCGATCCAGCGGTAATATGCTGTCCGGGATACCTTTAGAACTCGACACATCGTCTCGACACGGAACTTGCCCGTGTGCTCCCGGATGAACCGATAGATCATTTCGGTGTCTTTGAGAAGATGGCCATGGCTTTTTTTAAGATGTCCCGTTCCTCCCGGGCGATTGCCAGCTCTTTTTTGAGACGGCGGTTCTCTTCTTCCAGATCGGTGCCCAGTCTTTGCTTCCCCATACCGGGAAAGGCCCGATCATTATAGCTCGCCAGTTCTCTCCGCCCCCTGCCGGGCATATTGACGTTGATTCCCAAGTCCCGAGCCACCTGGTTGACTGTTTTTCCGCTGTTGTAGGTCAGTTCTACAGCATTGCGCTTGAATTCTTCATCATAATGTCGTCTCGACTCTCATTGGACACAGCCTCCTTATCTAATAGATAGCCTCTCGGCATTCGCCGAGGCAGATGGCACAAGGCTTTGCTTGAACCATCGTTATTGAATTCCTCCTACTT
>NZ_MVQM01000120.1:0-18892 GCF_002067195.1 Pelotomaculum sp. PtaB.Bin117
TTTCAGGTTCAGAACAAAAAAATGATTTACAAGCAGCCATGTTGAATCAGATTATGCTGTCAGCCCAACAAGGAAAAGGCATTAACTGTGAATTTCCTGCTGAAACCACTGTCATAGATACCGTAAAGGAGAAATGGGGAGAGCCGGATAAGGCCGATTATGTTTCTGCCGCGAAAGGGACGTATGCCACTTATTTAAAGCACAGTGTGGTTTTTGGGTTTAACAAAGGCTCACAGATTTTCGATGTAAGGTCATACGATGACAGCATAAAACAAGTTGCAATGTCCAAAGTAAAAGATGTTCTGGGAACACCAGAAAACGCTCATAGCTTTGTTGATGAAGATATGCTGGTTTATAAAGCCGGAGAGAAATACCAGTTATTATTTATATTTCCTAAAGCCACTCAGCAAAATCCTGATCCTCAAATAAGTCATTATAACGTTTTTTATCCAGAGGGAACTGTTAATTTTATGGCTGATGACCCGGGGATAAAATATTGATAATAACCTACAAAGCGGCGCTGTATCAAATTCATGGAAGCTAGAGAAGTCATGCCGTTCCGGTATGCTTTCTCTCAAATTCAATCCGGCGTTTCAGATCCTCCATCAAAACCTTAAACTGCGCCAGATTTAGGGATTGAGCCCCATCGCTCCGGGCCTGGGCGGGATCGTTATGGGTTTCAATCATTAAGCCGTCGGCACCTACCGCTACCGCGGCCCGCGCCAGCGGCGCCACCAGTGCCCGAATGCCGGCAGCATGACTGGGGTCTACAATAACCGGAAGATGAGTTTTCTGCTTTAGGAGTGGAACGGCAGACAGGTCCAAGGTGTTGCGTGTGGAGGTTTCAAAAGTGCGTATCCCTCTCTCGCAAAGGATGACCTGGCTGTTTCCTTCGGACATGATGTATTCGGCACTCATCAGGAGCTCCTCCAGCGTATTGGCAAGGCCTCTTTTAAGAAGGACAGGCTTATTGTATCGCCCCACTTCCCTCAGCAAATCGAAGTTCTGCATATTTCTGGCGCCGACCTGGAGCACGTCAATGTCCTCGAACAAAGGCAGTTGTGTCTGATTCATTACCTCGGTAACAATAGGCAAGCCGGTTTCTCTCTTGGCCGCCAGCAGCAGCTGGAGTCCCTCCTTGCCCAGTCCCATAAAGGCATAAGGTGAAGTGCGCGGTTTAAAGGCTCCGCCCCTCAGCATGGTGGCGCCGCTGGCTTTTACTGACTTGGCCACCTCAATAATCTGTTCTTCGCTTTCCACCGAACAGGGCCCGGATATTACTTGAAACATTCCGTTACCGATGGGCACATTTCCGGCGTTAACCATCGTGTCCTCAGGATGGACTGTTCTGTTAACCGCTTTGTAGGGTTCCGTAACGCGCTTGCCATACTCTATAATGTCGTTCATCTGGACAACTGAGTCCAAATCGATTGTGGCAGTGTTGCCGATCAGACAGATTACCGTATGCTCGGTGCCGGTGCTTAAAAAAGTTTGAAAGCCCCAGGATTCAATTTTCTGTATAAACCGCTCGATCTCTTGTTGTGATACCCCCGGTTTTAATACAAATACCATTTGCCGTTAAATCTCCCTTCCTGAAACTGCCGCTTCCATCCGCTTTATCCCGGCACGGGCGGCTGCTGCAATGGTAGTATGCATCATTTAAGCCACTTCATTTGTTAGTTTGCAAAATTCATCAAGTTTGGCTACGGCTTTTCCGTTGTCGATCAGTTCCTGGGCTATCCTGACACAATCTCCCACAGTGCAGTTGTCAATACCTAGATAAAGTGCCATTGCCGCGTTGAGCACCACCACGTCCCGCTTGGCTCCCTTCTCTTTGCCGGTCAGGATGTCCCGGGTAATCCGGGTGTTGTCTTCAGGTGTGCCGCCGGCCAGATCCTGCAGTTGACAGCGGCTGAACCCAAACTCTTCAGGGGTGATATCGTAGCTAGTCAGTTCGCCATGGCGAATTTCGCAGACGTGGGTTTCCCCGGTGAGGGTCACCTCGTCCATGCCGTCACTGCCGCTGACCGCCAAGCCGCGGACTACGCCAAGGTTGGCAAGCACCTGTGCAAGCGGTTCCACCAGCGTGCGGTCGTACACACCCATCAGCTGCATGGTGGCTCCCGCCGGATTGGACAGCGGGCCCAATACGTTGAAGATGGTGCGCACTCCCATTTCCCTGCGTACCGGTGCCGCGTATTTCATGGAAGAATGATAGACCGGTGCGAACATAAAACAGATGTTGCTCTGCGCCAGTATTTTTTCATTCTGCTCGGGGGTCAGATTAAGGTTGATCCCAAGACACTCCAGCACATCAGCCGCGCCGCTTTTACTGGATACGCCGCGGTTGCCGTGTTTTGCCACGGGAATGCCGCCGGCCGCCACCACAAAGGCGGACGTGGTGGAAATGTTGAAGGTGCCAGTTTCGTCGCCGCCTGTTCCGACAATGTCGATGACATTGCGCACAGGTTTGATTTTCAGCCCCTTTTCACGCATGACGGTAGCGCAGGCGGTAATTTCTTCCACCGTTTCTCCCTTCATCCGCAGCGCCGCGAGCAAGGCGCCCATCTGCGCCTGAGTGGCTGTTCCTTCCATCATTTCCTTCATAACCACTTTGGCGGTTTCAAAATCAAGGTCTTTTCCATTAAGCGCTTCCTGTATTGCTTTTTGAATCATCTTTTTTCCTCCTTGAAAAAATAATATAAATAAGTGTGTTTAGGTATAAAAAAACCAGAGCCTAAGCAAGCCCTGGTCTATGCGCATCTAGCCAAGCTCCGCTAAAGCTAATCTATTAACTCATCTCATCTGTCTCAGCTAATATTTAATTATTAAATAAAATATAAGCCCTTCCCATACTTCTGTCAATAGTTTAAAACATTACACCAATGTATTTGTTGCCGGCGACGGCGTTTCCATTTATAGAAGTTAAGAATGGGCCTAATCAGCATATAGAAGCTGAAGGGTATTAAACATAAATGCTTAAAAGTATAAGACTTAAAAGTATAAGAAATATAAAGGAAAATGCAGCCAGGAATTATTCTGTGGCTGTATTTTCCTTTATATGCAGGCTGATAACAAGTTTTGGTATTTCAGATTGTTCGTATCACAGATTTTGAGACGGTTAAAGACAGACTTTGTAGAATGAATGTAAAACCTATTGTAATCAGAAAAGATTTGAGTTAGACTTACTTTACCAATAGTCAGTTGATTGTTTGGTTTTTTTGCTCGTATAAAAAATTTATGGAGGGCAATCAGTTGTACCCGCAAACTCATGTATATTTTGCCGAGACTGTACTGGGAAAGCAGGGGGATATTGTTACTTTAGGAAGTATATTGCCGGATATGCTTGTCGGGAAGGATTTTAGCCACTATGAGGCTCATAGCAAGGGTGTGGAAATATACAATTTTGCCGGCAAGGATGATTTAATACTGGATTTGGGGAAGGCTGTATCTACTCACGGGTTTGAGCCAAAGGGCTTGGACTATTACGGAGATGAGAAATATCTGGATTATGAAAAAGGATATTGCTTTGAAAAAGCAAGATCCTTTATTGCGCAGACAGTGGAAGCGTGCGATATCCCTGCGGAAATGGGATGGTGGAAAGCTCATAATATTATTGAAATGGGCGTGGAAACTATCATCAGTTCAACGGACTATTATAGCGAAAGAATTAAAACCGCGCTTTATAACAGAGGTCTAATCAATGACGTTGATGAAATACTTCAAGAACTCTGGGGAAAAAATAGCCTTAATTTTGCGCGACGGGTTGAAAAGTTTGCCGGGTTTGTTGAAATAGAAAGGGCTACCGCTGAATCGCTGGCTAAAAAATACTATATACAGATGCAGTATAGACATCATGTGGAGATTGATGTGAAAAAGGTCGCAAAGTTAATCAATGTCGCGGCGGAAAAAGTGATTTTAGACTTAAACGAATTTTTTAATACTACTTCCGGCATGGTAAAAAATAATATTAAAGCTTTACTTTAAAGCTTTTTTCTAAATTTTGGGTATGCGTATCGTGCTGATCATAGCCAGCGCCAGAATAAAACTGGCAGCCAATATTACCATATGGTTGGGTACAAGCAAAACCATTACAGCCAGTGCGGTTCCGCAAACAGTAATGGGAAGACCCTGGAAAAAGGAGGATGTGCACGTCACGTTATACCTGGCCAGCCTTAAACCCCCGCACAGCGTAAAAATACAAAAACATACCAATCCCGCCAAGCTCCAATTTCCCGCCATGGAGCTGTACATCAGGGCGGCCGGCGCTACTCCGAAAGAAACCAGATCAGCCAGAGAATCAAATTCTTTGCCAAACGCTGATACCGCGTTATACCGGCGAGCCAGCATTCCATCGAAACGATCCAGCAAAGCCGCCAAAATGATCAAGATAGTGCTCAGAGTGTAGTTATGGTTTAGAGTGTTGGCCAGGGCTACGACGCCTAACAGTAAATTGGCCGCGGTACATATATTTGGTGCCATTTCAATCCTGCTCACGTATTCACCCCTGTCTTATCTTTGAAGGATAAATGGGTTGTTCCAGTTTATAGAATCTCGTCGGGCAGTATCCCTATCACGGTTTCTCCTGCCTTGACGCGTTCACCTTTTTTAACGAGTATCTTTGTGCCGGGCGGGAGAAATAGTTCATTACCGGAACCAAATTTGATAATGCCGATGATATCCCCGGCAGATAAAACATTTCCTTCATTAACCCAGCATTTTATCCTGCGGGCGATAAATCCGGTTATTTGGCAAACCATTATTTTAAAGCCGTTGCTTTCAATGCCGATGAAATTTTTTTCATTGATTTCCGAGGCGTGGCTTTTGAAAGCCGGTATGAATTTTCCAGGACGATAATGCCTGTATTTGACTTCTCCTTTTAATGGCGAGCGGTTAATATGCACATTAAAAATAGACAAAAAGATTGCCACCCGGATAGTTTTGTCCATTATAAATTTATCTTCAAAGGTTTCTTCTATTTCAAGGATTATGCCGTCCGCCGGTGAAAGAATCAGGTTTTTATCCTCTGGTATGTTTCTTTTTGGATTGCGAAAGAAAAATAGCACAAAAACAAACAGTAATGCTGGAATAGGAGAAATTATTGGAATATCACGGTACAGGTACGCGAACGACGCGGTTAGGATCAATAGATAATGCCAAGCTAATCGAAGGCTGACAGCAGTTCTCGCGAATATATTCTCAGATTGATTCCTATTAGTCAATTCTTAAACGTTCTCCTTTACCATTTAAGTTAACCAGCTTGTTGAGCATACACTTAAATAATGATAACCTGTAAGGCCGTTCATTGCAAGAACTAAGGTTGTTCTACTCTTTGTATATATAAATTTTATTTAAGAAACAGGCTGTGATAGAATGGTAGAAAAAAGATATGGATAAGGTAAACCATGAATACAGCCCTCTACAACCGTTACTCTAATCATCTGATGAAAAAATACGGGGAAAAGGTATATAAACTCCCGGTTAACCTGCCGGGTACGTGCCCGAATAGGGACGGCAAGGTGGGAGAAGGCGGATGTGTTTTTTGCGATGAGCAGGGCTCCGGCTTTGATTGTCTGTCTAATACATTTTCAGTAAGACGTCAACTGGAAGAGAACAAGGCATATTTCAGCAAGCGTTTTCAAGCTAAAAAATTTATCGTGTATTTCCAGGCTTTTACCAATACTTATTTGCCTTTTAAGCGTTTCCGGGATAATGTTCTGGAAGCGATAACCGCCGATGACTTAGTAGCAATATCTATTTCAACCAGACCGGATTGCGTTAATGAGCATTACCTGGACTTTCTGCAGGAAGTAAGTATTGATAAAGGAATTGACGTGAACATTGAACTTGGCCTGCAAACGGTTAATTATCATACCTTGGCGCTGGTTAACCGGGGGCACACCCTGGCTGAATTCATTGATGCTGTTAACCGGATCAAAACCAGGAATTTTGCGGTCTGTGCCCACTTGATTCTTAATTTGCCCTGGGATAATCATCAGGACGCTGTAGAAAACGCCAAGGTCCTTTCCGCTCTGCGGGTGGAATATGCCAAACTGCATTCCCTCTATGTGGTGGGGGGTACTCCTCTCGGTGACATGTACCAAAAAGGCCGGCTTGAAATCATTTCTATGCAGGATTATATCCAAAGAGTAGCCTGTTTTTTAGAGCATCTTGATCCGGAAATAGTAATCCAGCGCCTGGTGGGCAAGGGGCCGAAAGATAACACGTTGTTCTGCAACTGGGGGGTCAGCTGGTGGCTGGTGAAAAAAAAGATCGAAGACTACATGGAAGAAAATAATATTTACCAGGGCAAGAAATTTGATTACTTGAACGGAAAGGCGCTGAAAGGTATGTTTTAGCCGCGCGAGTTTTTACCGCGTATTGTATAGATAGCGATATATTTGTTGATATAACAGTACTTTCCGCACATAAAAGCGTGTTTCCGGAAATGGTATTTGCTCAATTCTTTCCCCACCGCCTCTTAGCTCCTTCCGGTCAAGCCAATCCTCGACGTTGCCCCGCCCGCCGTTGTAAGCGGCCAGGATAAGTACGGTGTCGCCGTTGAATTCTTTCCCAAGATCTGCGATATACCATGCCCCGAGCTTAATACTGGTTTCCGGATCTAATAATTTTTCCATACTGATTGCCGGTTCACCCATCTGGTGAACTATCCACTGGCCGGTTTCGGGCATGATCTGCATTAAACCGCGGGCGCCTTTGTCCGAGACGGCCTGGTTGTTAAAATCGCTTTCTGTTTTCATTATCGCCGCTAGCAGAAAGGGGTCTACGTGGTATTTATCCGCGTAGAAATATGTGGTGTCCTGGTATGGGAATTGGTAGAAAATCCTGGCAATATAATCGAAATTGAATAAAATTAACAATACCAACAGGAGGAAATATATTCTGCGTTTGATCCTCCCGCTGTTAAACCTTTTGCGCAAGGCAGCGGTCAAAACTATCACTCCGCGAACAGAATTAACGCTTATACTTAAGTTATATTTGATCTGCTTCTTGATAATGTTCTTTTTTTGAATCGGCCAGGTGGCGATCGATTTGTCTTTTTGTCTCTTCCGGCGAACCGTTGTTATCAATGACCCGCCTGGCATATTTCAGCTTTTCTGCTTGGGGCATTTGAGCCGCTACGCGTTTTTTTGCTTCTTCATCGCTCAGACCGTCCCGCTCAATAAGCCGTTCAATCTGTTTCTGATCATCTACTTTCACCACCCATATCTCGTCCACACTTTTATGCAGCCCGGCTTCAATCAAAAGGGGAGCGTCAATGACCAGCAGTTTGTCACGGGAACCGGGAAGATTGTTGAGTTTGAGCTTTTCTTTTTCGATCGCCTCCACTATGCGTGGATGAGTGATCCCGTTTAACTTGACCCTGGCATCAGGGTCGGTAAATACAATTGACCCCATCTTTTTGCGATCGAGTGCGCCTTCACTGTTTAAGACGCGGGTACCAAAAACCCTGACAATTTCTTTAAGAGCGGGGGAACCGGGCTGAACAATTTCCCGCGCGACCTGATCAGCGTCAATTACCGTGGAGCCCAGGCTTTCGAGGTAACGGCTCACGGTGCTCTTGCCGCTTCCTATATTTCCGGTAAGTCCGATAATTAACAATATTGATTACCTCCCCCAAAATAATCTTCGTTAAACCGCGCACCTGCAAAACTAAATTTTCTGACAGGCCGGGCAAAAGTATGTACTGCGCCCGCCAATTTTTTTCCGCACTATGTTTTGGCCGCAGCAGCGGCAGGGTTTGCCTTCCCTGTGGTAAACTCTTAAGAGCTTTTGATAACCGCCGGGCCGTCCATTCCCGTCAATGAAATCCCGCACCGTTGTCCCCCTGTTTTCAATTCCCTCCTGAAGAACATCGCGAACGGCATGATAGAGGCGTGTTATTTCCCGCGGGGTGAGGGTGTTTGCCAGGCGTTCCGGATTTATTTCAGCCCGGTGCAGCACCTCGTCGGTATAGATGTTGCCCAGACCCGCTATAAAGGTTTGATCGAGCAGCAGCGATTTGATGCGAACATGTCGCCTTTTTAACTCTTTCTTTAAATAGCTCAGAGTAAAAACCGCTTCCAAAGGTTCTATTCCCAAGTTTTTGTACCCGGTGAGGTCGTTCATGGAGGAGGCCGGAAGCAGCCAGATCCGGCCAAATTGCCGCATATCGGCATAGCGCAGGTGAAAGCCGTTATTGAGAACCAGGATTATGTGGGTATACTTGGACAGGGACTCGTTTTGCTGACAATACACCAGGCTGCCGGTCATACGCAAGTGAAACACTAAATTAAGCCCGTCACTTAAGATAAACAGCAAATATTTACCGCGCCTGTTTATCTTTAATATTTTTTTGCCGGTAATCTTTTCCTTGAATTCATCAATGTCTGGTGTGCGGATAATTTTAGGAAGCATTATCTGCGCGTCGATAAACTTCAACCCGGTCAACTTGGGCTGCAGTGTCCGCATAATTGTTTCTACTTCAGGCAATTCCGGCATTTTTTCATCCCTTCAAATGTTGATTTTTATACTGCCCAGAAGTCAGGGGCTACTTTACGTCATACCAGTTTGGCCCGACTTTTATCACAACGTCCAGCGGCACGTCCAACACAAAAGCGTTTTCCATGCATCGTTTAACTAACTGCTTTAGTTGCGCGACTTCTTCACGCGGCGTATCAAAAATCAACTCATCGTGCACCTGTAGGATCATTCTTGCTTTTAATCCGTGCTCGGTGATTTCCCTATTTATGTTGATCATGGCGAGCTTAATGATATCCGCCGCGCTGCCTTGTATCGGCGTGTTTACCGCGGTGCGCTCACCGGCATGGCGTATATTCCGGTTGGAACTGAACAGGTCTGGAAGGTAGCGCCGTCTATTTAAAAGTGTGGTTACAAACCCGGTTTCACGCGCTTCTTTGATCACCCGGTCAATATAGCACTTCACTCCGGCATAACGGGAAAAATAGTTTTCGATGTATTGTCTCGCTTCCTGGCGTCCTACTTTAATATCTCTGGCCAGCCCGAAGTCGCTTAAGCCGTAGACAATCCCAAAATTTACCGCCTTAGCTCTTCTGCGGGTTTCACGTGTTACTTCTTCAGGGGGGATTAAGAAGATTTCCGCCGCCGTGCGTGTATGTATATCTTCCCCTTTTTTAAACGCTTCAATCAATACCGGGTCGCCGCTTATATGAGCAAGTATGCGCAGCTCGATCTGGGAGTAGTCCGCCGTGAGCAATAGATTCTCCCCCCGGCAGGGAATGAATACCTTGCGGATTAATCTGCCTTGCTCAAGGCGTATCGGTATGTTTTGGAGATTTGGATCCGAACTCGACAGCCTCCCGGTGGCGGTCACCGTTTGGTGAAAAGAGGTATGCAACCGCCCGGTATCGGGATTAATCAAGGCGGCGAGGCCGTCGGTATAAGTGGATTTGAGTTTCATCAACTGGCGGTACTCCAGCACTTTCGCAACCAAACTGTGGGCGGCCGCCAGTTCTTCCAACACTCCCGCGTCAGTAGAATACCCGGTCTTTGTTTTCTTAATTACCGGTAGTTTTAAATCATCAAACAATATTTTGCCGAGTTGCTTGGAAGAATTAATATTAAACTTGCATCCAGCCAGGTTATAAATTTCACCGGCCAGCTCTTCTATCAGTTCCCCCAGAGTCTTGGACATGGACTCAAGCTGGATTTTGTCGACGGCCACACCGTTGATTTCCATCTCTCCGAGTACCTGGGCCAGCGGTAATTCCACGTCATAAAAAAGTCTGTCTTGTTCCTGCAGCTTCAGCTTGTCGTTTAAAATTCCGGCTAAACGGTTGACGCAATCAGCCCGGGCAGGCAGCGCTTCATCACCCCCGGGGAGGATCACGTTAAGATACTCTAATGAAACGTTCTCAAGTTCCCGGTTGGGGATGGCGGGGTTGAGCAAATAGGAGGCGATCATGGTGTCGAAGGCTAGGTTTCTTAATTTGAAATTGTGACAATGCAGGATCTTGATGATGTCTTTTCCGTTGTGGCAGTATTTCTTTATCGTTGAATCTTCACAGACGGTTTTAAGCGTCTCGAACGCTTTTTCCGGGGCAACGGCTGCTCCGGACATATTCAGGAAATAAGCTGTGTCCCCTGCAATTGCAAAGCCGGCCGCGGCGACACCGGAGTTAGGGTTGCCGGCAAGGGCCATTGACACTTGTCCGGCCATTCTGACTTTTTTTAAAAAAGTGCTAAGTGTGGACGGGTTGTCCAGACTCCGGCATGCGACGGAATAGGTTTCCAGGTTTGATTTCGGCAGCACTTGAGCGGCGTTTTGCCGCGAACGGTTTCTGCCTCTCAGTTCATTGTCACCCTTGCCATCATTGTCTGCAAAGTAAATTGATTTAATCAATTTATTAAATTCAAGTTTTTTCAATAATTCCAGGAGTTCTTTATAATCAGGTCCCACCCAGCGGCATTGCTCCAGGTTGACTTCAACCGGCACATCACGGCGGATAGTAACAAGCTGTTTGGAAAATTCCGCTTGTTGGCCGGATTCTTTGAATAGCTGCCCGGTGCGGCCGGTGAGTTCGTCAGCGTGGGCAATTATTTCCGCTAAACTGCCATACTCCCTTAGAAGCCTGACTGCGGTTTTTTCTCCAATGCCCGTGATACCGGGCACGTTATCTGAAGGATCGCCGGTCATTCCTTTTAGGTCCACGAGTTGTCGCGGGGTAATTCCGTATTTGTCCCAGAATTTCCCTTCATCATACTCATCAATCTCGCTGATACCTTTTTTTGTCAGCATAACCCTGGTTGTTGGTGAGATGAGCTGCAGGATATCACGGTCCCCTGTTATGATTAGAGTGTTTAAACCGGTGAGTTCAGCCTTTGCCGATAATGTTCCAATCAGGTCGTCGGCTTCATAGCCCTCGCTTTCAAAAATATTAATGCGCATGGCGTGAAGCACTTCTTTCACAACCGAAAACTGGCGCTGTAAATCGCCCGGCGTGGGGCTGCGATGCGCCTTGTACTGGTTGTAATCATTGTGGCGGAAGGTTTTCTTGCCAATATCGAAAGCCACGGCAATTCTCCCCGGCCTTTCTTTGGCCAGGAGCTTTAACAGCATGCTGGTAAAGCCGTAAACGGCGTTGGTTGGCAGCCCCGCGCTTGTGGACAGCGGCGGTATTGCGTGAAAAGCCCGGTGTACCAGGCTGTTGCCGTCAATAAGCATAATGGTTTCTTGAGACATGCGCGTCGACACCTGCCTTGGATGTACTCACTTAGTATTTCACCGCGTGAGCGCAAAATACCTGCTCCGATATATACAGTTTAACAAACTAAGTAAAAAACAAGTGTCCTGAATAAATGCCAGGGGCAGGTTGATCTGACTAAAAATTTGCAGGACTTTAGTCAGCAAGGGCGAATTAAACCCATAATAAAAAATCGAGGTGATCGTATTTGCGTAAGCTTTCCTTTTTATTTGCTTTTGTTTTATTTTTTATGTGTTGTCTTGCCGGGCCGGTCCTCGCGTATGATAACCCTGCCGTTGGGATGGAAACTTTTGAAGAAATACTTGACAATATCGAGCGCCTGCACGTTAGCAGCCCCAATTCGGATACTCTTGTCCAAGGGGCGATAGATGGGCTGATTAATTCCCTGAATGATCCTTATACTGAATACTTGCCCCCGGAGATGCTGAAGGAATTTAAGAGTTCATTTGACAGCGAATTCGTTGGTGTGGGTATTCAATTACAACCAGGTGAGCATTTTCCCGAGGTGATGGGGGTGATTGAAAACGCTCCCGCGGAGAAAGCCGGGATTAAGCTTAATGATCAGATCGTCAAAGTGGACGGAATTGATGTTTTTGACGAGCCGTTAGAAACGGTTGTGCAAAAAATTCGCGGACCGGCGGGGACAAAGGTCAAATTAACTATCAGAAGGAATGGCGCCGAAGATTTTGAACTGGAGCTTGTCCGCGCTAATATTAACACGCCGACGGTAATCTCTCAGGTTTTTGATGACGGCACCGGTTATATAAGTCTAAACAAATTTGGGGCAAATACCGCGAGCGAGTTTAATAAAGCGCTGACAAAACTGAAGCAGCAAGGCGTGACTGCTCTGATAATGGACCTCAGGGATAACCCGGGCGGCATGCTTGACCAAGCTGTGCGGATTGCCAGTAATTTTGTTGAGTCAGGCCAGTTGATCACAAGCACCATTGACAAAAACGGGGAACGCCAAGAATATCGTACCGAAGGCGAGGCAATCGGCCTGGGAATGCCTACGGTGATTTTAGTCGACCATAATAGTGCCAGTGCCTCGGAGATATTGGCGGGCGCTCTTCAGGACTACCATGTGGCCACCTTGATCGGTAGTGCGACTTACGGAAAAGGCACCGTTCAGACAGTTGTCCCGCTTAGTTCAGGAGGAGCCTTGAAAGTAACCATCGCTAAATATCACACCCCCAGCGACAAGGTTGTCAATGGAATCGGTTTAAGCCCGGATTATCAGGTGCTCACCCCCGGACTGCAGCTGGTTGCGGCGCGGAGATTGTTAAAACCGTCTGAAAAGAATGTGGTAGACTTTGATACCGAAAAATCAGAAGTGCTAGTCAACGGGATACCTGTGCAAATCAGACAAACGTTTTGGCAAAAAAATGGCATTATTTACCTTCCGCTGCGGTTTGTTTTTGAGGCGTTAGGATATAAAGTTGACTGGCAAACTTCTAACAATAGTGTTAGAATAACTGGGTACGGCTCTAATGTGCTCTTCGGTACGCAGGATGGGCAGGTCGTTGTCAACGGAAAGGTGACAACAGGTTTGGAGCCGCTGAAAATTGAAGAGGGAGAGACATTTATTCCTCTTTCCGATCTAAATATTTTCGGTATTAATTGCGAAACGGCGAAAAATAAACTTTCGATTGAAAAAATAACCGCTTCCAAGAATTAAATATAATAGCTCTGGTCAAAAATAATTGCTACACCGGCATAATTTATGAAGGGGGTGTTATAAAGTGCCCGGAAATAAAAAATCATGTCCGTGCGGCAGTGGAAAGCCCTATGAAAAATGCTGCGGTGAAAGCAAAGCCTGTTGTTCGCTCGACCAGATCAGATGGCGGCGGGCAGGCCAGGAATTGCGCCGCAAATTGGGTGAATTTGCCGATCAACCTTCTTTCGCCTGGGACGCGGCCCGTGCCCAGGATATGTATCTGGGTTGTATGGATCAAAGATTGATGCTGCATGACGATGATTTTACGATGGAACGTTGTTTTGAGTGGTTTATCTTTGATTTTTATATTTCAAGGGGAGCGACAATTATAGAAAAATTCCAGGAAGAGTACTCGCATCCTTTGAGCGATTATGAAAATATTTTGTTGAAAGAATGGGCCCGTTCACGTATTTCCCTGTATGAGGTTCATGTGGTGTTGCCCGGCAAAGGGCTTGTAATAAAAGATCTCTTAAGCCGCAAGAAGTTAGTGGTTCATGATATTAACGCGGCGACTGAGATTAAATCCGGTAATATCTTATTGATGAGGGTTCTCAAAGTTGGTGAAGAATACGAGTTTTCCACAAGCGGCCTGGCATTGCCTGATTGGTGCAAGGAACCGCTGTTAAAGCGGCTTTATCAAGACCACGAGGATTACTGTAACAATAAGATGAAAGGGGGCAGAGGTTGGAACGCCTACTTAAAAGAACGCTCCCATAAAATAAATGCTTGGGTCATGGAATTGGGAACTGATAATACCTGGATTAACAGCGATACTGCCGGCATGAAGAGGAATCAATTTAGAATAACGTTTACTTTGAAGGACTGGCGGGTACTGTTAAAGTATATTAAATGCTCCGATGAATTTATTATTACTCAAGAATTAAAAGACCGGACAGGGGTATCCGAACACGTGTCAGCCGCCTGGCTTGGTGAATCCCGCCGGTTCAACGGGCTGCGCCGGGTATTAGGAAATATAATTTTAACACCGCGGTCCATTGTGCTCACAACTGGCTCGCCCAAGATATTATCTGCGGGAAAGAAACTCTTTTTATCCAGTTTTAAGGAAATTATCATGGAGGACGCTGGTGAGATTCATTCTCAGGCGGATTTAACGACGGAAGCCGTCGCGGAAACTTTTCCCTGGCCTGAACCTGGTTACGCTGTTGTGGCGGTATGTGTCAAGGAAGGGCTGGAAGCGCGCGGATATGATGTTAAGCAGCAGAGAGGAGCTGTGAAACTTTGGTTTGATTATTGCTCAAAAGAACAACCCTCTATTCGGAAAACAGCCGTTTGGGCGGCAGTGGTGATATATGCTTTTACCAGGTTGGAAAAGGAAGAGGAATTAAAGCAGCAAGATTTGGCGGGCCAATATGGCGTCGCTTCTTCTACGATCTCGCTAAAATACAGACGTCTATGCCAGTCATTAGAGCTGGTGGCTTATGACAAGCGTTATTCTACAAAAAAACTGCCTTTGAAAGGAATCAGGGGGCATAACCGCCTTATATAATACGGATAAACTTATTCCTGAGGAGGGAGCACTCCTGACTGGGTTGATTGAAGAAGTTTTAACAGCCATTACAAATGCAATATCAGCCATGGGATACTGGGCAATCGCTATTGGAATGGCTATCGAAAGCGCCAATATTCCCCTGCCTAGTGAAGTGATTCTGCCTTTTGGCGGATATCTCGTCTCGACGGGGAGGCTGGATTTCTTTGTGACGGTAATGGCGGGGACGATCGGAGGCATGGTGGGTTCGGCTTTTTCATATTATCTCGGCATGCGGGGCGGAAGGCCATTCCTGTCCAAGTACGGGCGTTTTTTTGGTTTCTCCATGAAGCACCTGGCGGTGGCTGAAAAATGGTTTGAACAATACGGTGAGGCGACAGTTTTTTTTACCCGCCTGATGCCTATTGTGAGAACCTTTATTTCACTGCCGGCCGGAATTGCCAAGATGAATTTCAACAAGTTTCTGATATATTCTTTTTTGGGTTCGCTCCCGTGGAGCCTGCTGCTTGTTTATATCGGGTTAAAACTCGGTCAAAACTGGAAAGCGATTGAGTATTGGTTCCACCGCCTGGATGTTGTTGTGGTTCTTGGCATATTGGCGATAATTTTTTACTTTTGGCGCAAAAAACGGTGATAGAAGTGTGCGATAAAATATTATCTTTTATTAAAGACGTGGATTTGGAATACTTTAACCTGGTTAACCATACCCTCCACAACTCCGTTTTAGATAAATTGATGCCTTTTCTCAGCAACGCGGGTGAAGTAGGGTTGATCTGGATCATATTCAGCCTGCTCTTGTTTGCTGCAGGGAGACCGGCGACAAGAAAAGCGGCTTTTTTGATGCTGGTTGCGGTGATTGCCAGCTACCTAACGGGTGAGTGTTTTAAACACCTTTTTCAGAGGCCCAGACCTTTTGTAACTTTACCGGGTGTGGAACTGCTGGTGAGTCCGCTCCACTCCTATTCGTTTCCGTCGGAGCATACGGCTAACGCGTTTGCGGCTTGGCTTGTGCTAAAGCGAAAATTACCAGGCTTGGCCTGGTTTTTCATCTTGCTGGCCTTCGCCATGGCTTTTTCCAGAGTTTATGTCGGTGTTCATTATCCGCTTGATGTCCTGGCCGGTTCTTTGCTGGGGTTGGCTTGCGGCGCCATAGTCTTGAAATACGAAAAACAAGTACTTTTAAAAAATAGAGGCTGGCGGCAGGAAAACTGGCGTAAATATTAATTCTTGCTGAATTCTATTGTCATAAAAGACATAGAATATTTACATATACTTTAATTATAGGGGGAGTCGGCCATTGTCTTCCCGGAAACTGGCAAGAATAACCAACATCTGGTCAAAGGTAGTGGAAAGCGAGAGCGGCGGCCTGTCGACCAAAGTTGTGATAGAAGCCACCGATATATTCAAGCATGTCGTCAGTAGGGTGGGAAATGATCTGCTCTTGCAATCTACCGGTGTCGCGGCTAATATGCCGGAGGGCTCAATTGAAGTTAATGACGGTTTGGTCAGGGAGATAGTATTAGAGCAAACAGGCGCGGGTGAAGCGGTGGTGCGAATAATTGCCGAACATCCTTATGAATATAGTATAGTGGAGACTATGGGCATCCCGGCGAGAACCACAGTTGTTCTGGGCCGCGCTTTTTTGACAGATCTGATGAAGAATAAAAGGATTGTTATCGACCCCGGGCACGGGGGAAAGGATTGGGGAGGAAAAGGTCCGGTTAACCTGGTGGAAAAAAATGTTGTGGTATTAATCGCACGAATATTAGCTGATTTATTTAACAAGGTTGAAGCCGAGGTTGTTCTGACCAGGGCGGGTGATGAAGACATACCGGTTAAAAAACGGTATGGGCTGGCGTTGAAGGAAAAGGCTGATCTATTTATAGGCATTCACACCTACTCCACTAAGAACAGTAAAGTAAGCGGCGCCTCAGTGCGCTACAAATCATCGTGCGGCAACAGCCGCGCCATAGCCGGCATGATTAATAAAGAATTGATAAAAAAGTTGAAAGTAAAAAACAGAGGTCTCAAAGAATATCCGGAATTGGTCATCCCCGGCAATATTCCCGGTGTGGAAGTGGAAGTAGTGACGATAACCAATTGGGTTGAAGAAGGACTTTTACGCAGTCCCACCATCCATAAAAAAGCGGCGGAAGGCATTTTTATCGGGGTAAAAAATTATTTTGCCGCTGACGGCCCGCTGAATGAGGTGGTATTGTGATTTTAGGCAGGATTCCAATCAGAACACATGTAATCACCGAAAAAGATGATATGGTTGATATTGTACGCAGATATACGGGTAAAGTCGCTGAACACGGCGATATAATAGCCATGGCGGAAAGCGTGGTAGCGATCTCACAGGGCAGGGCTATTTTGCCGGATACCGTCAAGCCCGGTCTATTGGCAAAGTTCTTGTGTCTTTTTCCCGGGAAAGACGGGAGTCTTGCCACGCCTCAGGCAATGCAGCTGGCGATCCGGGAAGTTGGCAGAACCCGGATCGTGTTAGGCGCCTTAGCAGCGGCTATTGGCAGAATTATCCACCGGAGAGGAGATTTTTACCGGGTAGCCGGCCGTCAGTTAGCGCAGATCGATGATGTGGCCGGGACGATGTGGCCATTCGAGAAGCACATTATTCTCGGGCCTAAAAACCCGCACGATCTGGTAAATAGGATCAAGGATGCCACAGGTACGGAAGCTGTCATTACTGACGTGAATGACATAAGAAAAGTCGATATTCTAGCCGCCTCGGAGGGAGTTGACCGGGATAGCCTGATTAAAGACCTGGAAGACAATCCTTTTGGTAATGATGACCAACAAACGCCGATCATTGTTTTTAAAATGGCTAAGAGCAATCCATAAAAATAGACTTAAGCGCCGGCCCGTTGTTTTGACGGGCTTTTTTTGATCGTTGAATCTTTGTTTGAATAACGGCAAAAATTTTTGAAATAATAGTTTTAAAACCGCACCGGCGGTTTTTTGTTGGCAGGAAACTTACGAGGGGGTGAAATATGGCGACGCGCTTGCACCGCAAAGTTTTTGTTGTTATAGCTGCGATTATATTGACAATTTTACCTGGCGCGGCATATGCGGATTTTCCCAGGGTCACCGCGGCTGCCGCCGTGCTGCTTGATGTTGAGACCGGGCAGATTTATTTCGCCAAAAATCATATGGTAAGGCGCGAACCGGCCAGCCTCACGAAGATTATGACGGCAGTGATAGCTTTAGAAAACAGTGATTTAAACGATGTCGTTACAGTTAGGGGAATGGCTGCCGCTGTCTCAGAGGGTTCTATCATTGAACTCAGAAAGGGCGAAAAAATTACTCTTGGAGAATTGTTGAAAGCGGCGCTTGTTTGTTCGGCCAATGACTCCACCGTGGCCATAGCTGAGCATGTGGGCGGCAGTCATGACCGTTTTATTGCAATGATGAACAAGAAGGCGGGGGTATTAGGGCTGTTTGGAACCAGATTTGCCAATACAAATGGCTACCACGATCCAAATCACTATACAACTGCTTACGACCTGGCGGTACTAACGAGGTACGCTTTAGGCAACCCGAAGTTTAATGAATTGGTTCAAACCAGGGAAACAACAGTTAGGTGGGTTGAACCAGCTCAAAGGGAAGAAAAAATTGCTAATACCAACCGCTTGCTTACCGGTGGATACGAAGGGGTGGACGGAGTGAAGACCGGCACCACATCAATGGCCGGCAACTGCCTGATCGCATCTTCCACTAGAGACGGCCGCCGCTTGATAGCTGTCGCGCTGCATAGTGACAACCGCTATCAGGATTGTGCCAAGATGTTCGATTATGGTTTCACCGTAATTAGGCCGTTATCGATCATAACTTCAGGACAAGTTGTAGCGAATCCCGCTGTCGAAGGCGGTGTCACTCCGGCAGTTGAAGCGGTAGCTGGAGAAGAACTGCAAGTCCGCATGGACCCGGATGAGCTTTCTAAACTGGAAAAACGGCTGAATATTAATGAGCCGTTGGCCGCGCCGATAAAAAAGGGCCAGAAGTTAGGCGAAGTAGTCTATACTTATAGAAGCCAGGAACTAGGTCGCGTAAATCTAGTGGCGGGCGCCGATGTCTTCAGAAAAGGATGGCACAGGCAGGTTTGGGACAAGCTCTTTATTAATCATTAAAAATATGCGGAAAATAGCTATGGTATTCTATCTTGCATAACAGCTTGACATTTTCATAGCTATCTGTCAAAATGATTACTAATGGGCGGGTAGTTCAGTGGGAGAACGTCTGCTTGACACGCAGAAGGTCGTAAGTTCAATTCTTATCCCGCCCACCAACTTTCATAACTGAATAACGGTATGCCGTGGCAAGTGACAATCCGGAGGGGTTCCCGAGTGGCTAAAGGGAGCAGACTGTAAATCTGCCGTCGACGACTTCGCTGGTTCGAATCCAGCC
>NZ_MVQM01000121.1:0-20605 GCF_002067195.1 Pelotomaculum sp. PtaB.Bin117
GGTCACTTTATCCGTCAAAACATGGACAACTTATACCAGCTGTTTTTGGTCATTATGCGGTAGCATTAACACCATTCTGTCACGGAAGAAACTTATATTCCCCTTATTTAATATAATAAACATTAAAAGTTCCGGTTCTCTTTTAATATACGGAACCGACGTATATCCAAAGCGACAGCCGATAATCCTGAATATCAGATATTTTCTTTATTTTAATTACTTTTTTTATGTAATTCAAGGTAAATAAAATTGACAAAGTGTGTATAATGTGTTATTCGCTGAAAGGGGTTGAGCTTACGCAATGAAGGACTGCTTAAAGTAAATGATTTATTTATCCCATATGAGTTAATATCTTTAAAAGAATGCTTATAATGGTAAGATACAGTCGGAGCCCGGCGGTCACTGGCTTAGCTAGAATGGAGGATAACTATGGAAGATGAAAAAAAGATGTTCAAAGCACAACAAATTAATCCGCAAACTGAACAAGAATTTTTACATTGGTTTAAATCTCTCATTTTTGCTGATGATTTAAAAGACGTTGATAAATTAGCCCGTTTTACTGAAGAATTTATAATTGAAGGTAGTGGGGCAACAGTTAGATTTAAAAATGGGCATATCTTTGAAATTAATGTAGCTAACCACTATACCACACATAAGCAGCTATGTGATGAGTGCCAAAAACTTATTGGTGCACCCCGCCATACTTCTCCTCATGCTAACCTTATCTGTACAGGGAAAAAAGCGTTTAGTTCAATAATGGGCTCTGCTGATGAAACATATTATACTTGCAAAGTGTGTGGTCATGAATGGCTACATGAAACAGGCTCGTGTGGTTGTGGATGGATTAAATAAAAGAATGGACTACTATGCCGTTAACTCCGTCCATTTTAAGACCGGAGCCTAGTGCCTGGTTATTTTGACAGTGGACTACTTGTCCAACGACAGAGAATTAGAGAATTTAACGACATAAATATACCGATTTAGGAGTGATAGCATTGACCAAAAATAAAAAATTTGATTCCGGTATTAGTAACGGTATTAGTATAAGTAAAATGGATGCAGATGATATTGAAGCGAAAGAGATTGTTGGCCTTGTTTATGATAATTACGCAGCAGCACTATCAGTTTTTAATCAAATTAAAAGAATGCCAATTTGCGTAGATACTGATTATGTTTATGTTATTGATCTTCATTGTGGCGACGATCTTATAGATACTATTGGAGTTAAGGAACATCATGGAGAATGGTTACTTGATGTATTTTTTAAAATACCGAAAAAGAAACGAAACGTAGTGTAACCTTGGTACAATTTTGTCGCAAGCTATAGATGAAGGCATTATTCTGTTGTAATAATTCCGACAAAAAAGTAGCGACTATTTCCATGAAAACCATACAATTACAGAGTAAATTAATCAGGATTATTGTGTCGCCGGACACTACTTTACGGTGTCTCCCGGATCTACGTCCGTGTCACTTCGGACAGCTGGCCACCATAAACATGGCCGAAAGGATGCTTAAAATATGTATCAGAAAAGAAAAAATATATATTTTACTGATGAAGCTTTAAAATTACTGGCCACGGCAGCTAAATATACAAATGATAATCAATCGCAGGCAATAGCTGAATCATTGAAATTGTTTGTAGAGGTTAAAGAAGGTACTATACGAAAACGGATCGTGGATATACTGGGTTCAGATGTTGCCGATGAAAAGTTGGACACCCTTGTAGAGTTTTTTTTGAGAACCAGGTAGTTACCATAATGTGGTAGCTACTTTGCGTCTGGTTTAAACTTCGCTGGTACTGGGCCTATTAACGGAGAGGTGTAAAATTAACCGGAAGAGGATAAAAGCATTTATAAACTTGGGCGTGAAAAAGCCGTTATTGCCACGGCAACAGCCATTCGGCGGGCACACGGGTGTTCATGGCCGGTGCGGGACACCGTCGCCCGGATTAACCGCATAAAATTTTTTTAACCAGGTGACTTATGTCTTCTAGGGCAAAAGGTTTTGCGATATAGTATTGCTGAGGGGTTTTCTTTTTTTCCTTGAGCACTGTATCCAGTTCCGTATATGCCGTCATCAGCACTACCGGTACCCCCGGGGCCAACTTCCCGATTTCTTCGAGAGCTTCGATACCGTTCATGCCCGGCATTTTAATATCCAGCAGGATTAACGCCGGCCTTTTCGCGCGGACTTTCCGGAGCCCTTCTTCACCGCTGGAAGCGGTTTCCACCACGTAGCCCTCTTCACTGAACAGCTCGTTTAATAAAGCGCAAATTCCTTTATTGTCATCAACGATAAGGAGATTTGAGGCATTTTCTTTCATGAATCTACATCCCACCCATGCAATTTTGATGACGTGGAAATTTCCGCGTCTCGCAGTGAAGATTTTCCCCGAAGCCTGTCCGTATGAGCCGCGATTTAAAAAAAAACACCTTACCGTGAAATAAGGTAGTTGTTTGTCTTTAGATATTCACGATAGTCCAACCATCTTGCTGAAAGCCTTAGATCCGTAATTTGGCGCCCCGGTCTTTCGACTGATTTGCCATTTTCTTTTTTCCTGAGTGTATTATAAATTGTGAGGCAGCCATTGTAAATGGGACGATTGTCCTAAATAGGACTATTGTCCTATCGACAGGACTTTTGTCCTGCGAAACGAAGCAGACGAGGAATCCGGCCGGCGGTGTAGAATAATACTGTACAGCCGGGTTCGGTGATTATGTGCCGAAAACCCGGTTGCCGCATGGGCGTGATGGCGCTGGCAGATGTTATGTCGGGAAATCGGGTCATATGATTTTGATTATTGTAAAGAAGGGGTCAGGTTTGATGTTATTAAAGCTGGGATTTTTGTTCGTGTTGATTCTATTCCTGCTCATTTTTGGAATTGTAGCCATGGTTTTCTTATTTATTAGAAAACGGTTTCGTCGTTGGCATCATATGCGTTACGCCGTGCCTCACAGTCATTTTTCATGGGATGATTATGACCGGGACGGTGATGATTACGGCGGCAGGGATTAGGTTTATTGTGCCGCCGGCCGGCTATGCGGCAGACTGTGCCAGCAACAAAGGGTTTGCCTATGGCAGGGGGGCAATCAGTCTGCCGGAGTCGGTAAGGGGATGAACAACGAACCGGCTACGAAATGCTGGCTCCTATTACAAAGCTGAATGTAATGGAAAACACCAGTGACAGCAGGCCGACCGCCGTGTTGCCCGAACCAATTTCTTTGTTGACGTTCAAGCGTGGCGTCAGCCATTCAAAAAGCAGGTATACCAGAATTAATAGGACAAGGCCAATCGTCCCCCAGAGGATGGTTTCCCCGGCGGCGCTGTTTGACATTATGGCAAAGCGCATGATGTTTCCCACCCCAAAGATCTTGCCTCCCAGGGCCAGGGCGGCGGCTATGTTGCCCTTGCGGATTTCTTCCCAGTCATTGTATCTGGTGATTGCCACAAAAACCAGGATGGTTAGTAATATAATTAATGAAGCGACAAGCAGGCAAATCAGTGATGATTGGATCTGTTGCGAAAACATGTTTTGCTTTCACCTCCTTCCTTAGAACACATGGTCTCAGGTGCTTGTTACGGGAAGAAAATAAGCGAGATCGCCGGTTATGGCTTCTCCCACCCGCAGCAGCACCCCGCTGAATTCTCCCCCGATAAGAAAACTTCCCACCAGCAATCGCCCGGTGAATTCACCCGACCATGTGCTGATTGTGTGGATCGGAAGGGTGACTCTTTCCTGGTAAACCAGGTCGTTTATGTATTCTTGGTTTTCCACAAGAGCTTCTATTTCACCTTGTTCGTCATAGAGGCACACACCGCCGCCTTCGCGGCCAAAAGCCGGTTTGACCGCGTGCGGCCGGCCTTTGAAATAAATGTTGTCCAGGTAGACCGGCAAAAAGTAGCGGGTGATAATTTCTTGTTCGGCTTTATTAAAAAAGTGCGTATTTTTATATAGTTCCCAGATAATTGCCAGCATGACTTTTGACTGGGCCACAAATGCCGAGGGGGGATTCAAAAGATCAAGCTTGCTTTTGGCTGCCAGTTCGAGCAATTTTATCCCGTCAATCTCCCTGGCAAACCACTCAACCGGGTAAAGCCGGTAAAGCAGGTCGATCCGGTTTCCCCGGTCGTCCGCAACCCTGTCGGCGGTTACCCTTATGCTATCTAGCGGAACGTATTTAGCCGGCAGGCCGGAAAACGCCAACTCGGCTAAAACAGTGCCTTTGTCTTCCTGGTGCCAGCCCAGTGAAGTAAAAATAATATTTTCATATTTCTTTGAGATGAATTGGTGAAAAGCTTTTTTTACATTGCCGGCAAACATTTCATTCGGGTTTTTCACGTGGCGTAATTTGGTGATTAAGGCATTCAGTTCACTTGCCTCGACAACTCCGGTGGGGGTGTCGGAGTTGAATTCCAGTAATTTTATTTCCGCGTTTTCGCCGGCTCCGTTGACTGCGAAATCAAACCGGCCGATTACCGTGACGGGCATATGCGGATCATATGCCAAGCGGCAGAACTCTATCGCTGTTTCAGGAATGCCCAATAAACGGAGAATCTGAGCGCTGTTCAAGGCGAAGTCGACAGCTTTTTGATAAATCTTGCCGCAGGCCTCTGTCGCCGTTTTTATCTCGGTTAACAGTTCCTTGCTTATTGCAAGCGGCTCTATAGTGGCGTATTGACAGTTGTGCATAACGCCCCAGTTAAAAAAATGCAATGCGGGGTGGTCCATGACCGCTTTCCATTTTTCATAATGCAATTGATCCGTTATAGAGAGCGGCTGGTTTGCCCGGCTGTTCAAGAAGAAACACTTCCTTTGGCTGACGAGCCCAGCCCCTTTGAAGAGGACGATGTTATCTTTGACTTGCCGCCGGAGTGTATTTTGCCGGTATGAATAAAATGGCCGTCGTCATCATAGTAGCCTTCGTCATCATAGTAGACATCTTCCTGCTGCTCCTCTTCCTCCGCCGGAGGATCGTTGGATGCCGTCTGGCTGCACCCGGTTAAAGCGATGATGCCGGCCACGAGAACACCTAAAAGTTTTTGACGGTTCATTGATACACCAACTCCTATCAAGAGTTTTATTCGATAAAATACCTGGGTAATCCTTTAATATCAATAAAAATGCGCAAAAAAAAATACCCGGCTGCCCGGGTACCATAGAAAAGGAGAGGAATGAGGGTTTTCAAGCAGTATTTTAAATTGATTAAATTACTAGAATATTATGAAACTTTATTTAATTATAACAGGGGATGGTAAACAAATCAATAGGAATATTACATATTATTCTGAAAAGTTTTACGATTAATTCCGATTTTTTGTTTGTTAAAATTTATTTCATTTTTATTGCGCCTTTTTTCCGAATCATTTATAATGTTTTAGCGGGGGTGGGAAATTTGAAGAAACACATTAAAACCTTGAACAGCACCCGGTTGCCGGCAACTATTAAGGATCGCGGCTGTGGCGAGTGCCAGACCTCCTGCCAGTCAGCCTGCAAGACTTCTTGCACAGTCGGCAATCAGGTCTGCGTAAAAGAGAATGAAAGATAAAAAGAACCTTGTCCCGCCGGGATGAGGTTCTTTTTCTAAATGAGTGCATAGGTTCATTATTAAGCCGTACAAACATGGTTGCATATTGGCGCGAAAGCGCTTGGAGCGCGCCATTTTTTAAAGGCGCGGGAAGCGGAAATGTCCGGTTGATTGTAAATAGCCCGGTCAATTAAGCCAACAAAGTGGAATATTCTCAAAATTCTCATTCTGCGGCTGTAATTGGGCCGTTTTCTATTTTATTAATTAGTTTACCAGGATTAATAGTATATGCTATAATCTTTGTGGTTTTTCCCAAATCAGGGCTGGTTGATTTCAGCATGCGGAAAGGAGTTGAAGCAGTTGCCGCAATTTCATGAAGGCTTGCGGCGCCTTCCGGGGCTAGGGGAGTCTCTGAACGGTTTGAAGCGGTGGCTTTCCAAGCAGTCAGTCGCCTGCCAGTTAGGGTTGGGCGTGGCGTTGTATTTTATCCTGGCGATAACGGCTTACGGTTTTTTGGGAGGGAACGCCTGCGCCGTGACTGTCGATGGGAAAGTGGTAGCTGTTGTCGCTCACGAGAATGACGCGAAAAAAGCCCTGGGCGAGTTGATTGAGTTAAAATCCGAACAGGCCGGCACGGCCTTGACGGTTGGAGAAAAAGTCTCATATAACGGAGTGCGGGTAAAGGAAGAGGAAATATTAGACTGCGAAGCTCTGAAAGATGTTTTGAGCAAGACCTTGTCATTTAATGCAAAAGGCGCTGTGATCGTGATTAACGGGGAGGATAAGCTGTGCCTGAAGCAAAAGGACGACGCGCAGAAACTGCTTGACTGGCTTAAATCTGTATATCCCGCTGAGCCGGGAGAACAAGTTGGCTTTAAGGAAAAAGTTGAGTTGACGGAAAAACCTGTTAAGGCGAGTGATCTGCTTGAGTTTGACGTTGCCAGAGATGTGGTTTTACTGGGGACAAGTGAGATTAAGCAGTATACGGTTAAAGAAGGGGACACTGCGTGGGATATTTCCGCGGCGTTCGATATTCGTCCTGAACAGCTGCAGGCGAGCAACCCGGGTGTGGATACTTGGCGTCTGAGTATTGGACAGGTGCTGAAACTCAGCATGGAGGTGCCGCTGATCACTGTCGTGGCGACCCGGCAGGAAACTGTCGAGGAAGAAATGCCGTACCAGGTTGAGGAAAAGAAGGACGACAGTTTATTGCCGGGAGAAAAGAAGATTATCCGCCCAGGGGTGCCCGGGCAAAGAATAGTAACCTATCTGGTTACCAAAGAAAATGGATTGGAAACAGGCAGGGAAATCTGTGAGCAGAATATAATACGCGAGCCAGCAAGTGAGGTAGTTGTTAAAGGATCTCAGATAATGCTCGCTTCCCGCGGCGCGGCGCGCGTCAGTTGGCCTTGCGGCGGCGGCATCGTTTCGCCGTTCGGCATGCGCGGCGGCAGGATGCATGAGGGGATCGATATTGGCGCGGACTACGGCGACCCGGTTGCCGCCGCTGCGGGCGGTACGGTGACAGCCGCCGGCTGGGACGGCGGCTACGGCAAAGCGGTGGAAATATCCCACGGCAGCGGCGTGGTAACCAAATACGCGCACCTTTCCACAATCAATGTTGCCGTCGGCCGGTCGGTTGACCGGGGGGAGCTTATCGGGAAGGTAGGATCGACGGGTTATTCCACCGGACCGCACTTGCATTTTGAAGTGATCATCGACGGGCAGCAGCGCAACCCGGTCAATTTTTTACCATGATCTAACTATTGGGGCCGCACGGGCATATTACCGGGCGGCTCTTTTTATTATTCATGAAAATACTTGTCAACATTTAATGTGATGTTATAATACAAGTTGATCTCTAAAAATTTGGGGTGAGAAAAATTGTACCTTAACAAAGCTATCAAGAAAAATAAATTTCAAAAAATTGTTTTTATCACGATCACTGTTTTAATTGCTGTTGGACTGGTGTTTCCGCTGGCGGGGCTTTTTCAAGAACAGCCGGCTGGCAACGGGCTGCCAGACACGGAGCAGACCGGACAGACAGCCCTGGATGATCTGCCCGCCCTTGAGGCCAGGGCTAAAGAAAACCCGCGTGATACAGCTGTTCTGATGGAATTGGGTGAGGCGTACATCCGTGCCGGCAAGCCGGACCAGGCTGTTAAGACCTATGAACAGGTGCTTGCCGTTGAGCCCAATAACATCACGGTCCGTTTAGAAATGGCATATATTTATTATTTTACCAGCCAATATGACCTGGCTATAGGCCAGCTGAACGAAATAATTAAGAATAACCCGGACAACGGGGAAGCCCACTTGATCTATGGTTATGTGCTTGGCCAAGGGAAAAAAGATTACGCGGCGGGCATCCAGGAGCTGGAGAAGTTTATCGCCCTGGCCAAGCAGGGAACAGATGTTGAGCACGCCAAGCAGGCAATTGAGGAATGGAAGGCGCTGGCAGCTCAAGAACAATGATATGGCGGTATACCCGGCGGGAATCCAATGCGGCTTAACGCGTATGTTCCCGTCTTTTTTATTTTGCCCTCCAGCTATTTCCGCTAGGAAGGGCCTCATTCGGGCTTTATAATTAATTAATTAATCAAATGATTTATTGATGTCGAGTGCCGCAATTTAGGCGGCGGTTCGAGGGGTAGGGGAATATACTATGAATAAGCTGCTGGGGTTTTTCACAACCGCTGTTATTATAGTGACGGCACTGTTCTTGAAGCTCCCCGCCGGCGCGAAATTCTATGGCTATGGAGCAATCAGGGAACTGATGAAGACCCACGCGGTCATTGGGACATGGGGGATGGATAAAATTTCCTCGGAGCATTTTTATATCCGGTTTTTGCCGGATAAACGCGCTGAAGCGGAACTGGTACTCGCCGTGGCGGAGCAGTTTTATGGCCCGGTAAGGGCTGATTTTGGCTATTCCACGCGTGGCAAGATTCCAATTATTCTTTATTCCTCCAAGGAAGAATTAAATAAAAGTTTCGGCTGGGAAGCAAAAGAAAGCGCCATGGGTGTTTATTGGGCCGGCACAATCAGGGTGCTTTCCCCCGCAGTTTGGGCCGGCGGTGTTGAGCCGGAGCGGATTAAAGAAAAATTCATTTCTTCCGGGCCAATGGCGCACGAACTCACTCACTTAATGGTGGATTACCTGACCGGGGGCAATTACCCGCGCTGGTTTACCGAAGGTGTCGCGCAATACGAAGATTATAAGCTGACCGGGTTTGTCATCGGCGACCAGGCGGGTTTACCGGGACAACAGCATTACTCCATAGAGGAATTGGAAGCTGATTTTGACAGCCTGCCGGAACAAGCCCAGGCGTACAAGGATTCGTTTGCAGCGGTGGACTATATCGCGCAAAAATACGGAGAAGACGCTTTGCGCGAATTAATCGATGAACTGGGCCGGGGGCACAGCTTGAGCCAGGCTATGGAGAATGTTTTAAATGTAGACATGTGGCAATTTGGATATAATTGTCATAATTGGCAGGTTTCCTTTGCTAAATAAATAATTGAAATGTAACAGGGATTACATTTTTTTGGGCGAATATTTTTATTATTATTTATATAGGTTTTTCTACGTGTACTATTAGGAGGAACATATGGACAAGATTGTTATTACCGGGGGAAAGCCACTGCGGGGAAAGGTGAAAATTAGCGGCGCAAAAAACGCTTCCCTGGCTATTCTGTGCGCTACCATATTGTCCCGGGGAGAAATAGTACTGGAGAATATTCCCGATATCAGCGATGTGCGGGTAATGATAGATATAATCAAAAGCATGGGCGCCACAGTGTCCTGGGAAAGTGCCGAAGCGCTCAAGATTGTTCCCTCTGAGCAGGTCAATTTTGAAGCTCCTTACCACCTGGTAAAGAAACTACGGGCGTCGAACCTCCTCCTCGGACCGGTGCTGGCCAGGTTTGGCCGCGCGCTGGTTGCCCTGCCGGGCGGCTGCAACATCGGGTTGAGACCGATGGACCTGCATTTCAAAGGCCTCGCCGGGCTGGGCGCGGAGCTTGTCATGGAACGCGGCTTCGTGCGCGGCAGTGTTGACGGAAAATTGAAGGGAACCAGGGTTTACCTTGATTTCCCCAGTGTGGGAGCGACGGAAAACATAATGATGGCGGCTTGTCTCGCCGAGGGACAGACGTTGATTGAGAACTCGGCCAAGGAGCCGGAAATCGTTGACCTGGCCAACTTCTTAAATACCATTGGAGCGAGAGTGCGGGGCGCGGGTACAGATGTGATAAAAGTCGACGGTGCGCCCAGCCTGGAAACCGATGGGCGATACTCGGTGATTCCCGACCGGATTGAAGCGGGGACCTTTATGGTGGCCGCGGCCGCAACGGGCGGAGACGTTACTCTGGAGAACCTGATTCCGACCCACCTGGAGCCTTTGAGCGCCAAACTGCGGGAAGCTAATGTCGATGTTTTCGAGAAGGAGGACACTCTCAGGGTGACGGCCGGAAAAAAACTCCGGCCCATTGACATCAAGACGATGCCATATCCCGGTTTTCCCACCGATATGCAGTCCCAGTTAATGGCAATGCTTTCTGTTGTGCCCGGCACCAGCATGATTGTGGAAAATATATTTGAAAACCGGTTCATGGTGGCAAATGAACTCAAGCGCATGGGCGCGAGGATAAAGATAGAGGGAAGAATGGCGGTGATCGAAGGTGTGCCGGCTTTGCACGGCGCACAGGTCAAAGCCACGGACCTACGCTCCGGCGCCGCGCTAATCGTGGCCGGGTTGCTGGCGAAAGGCGACACGGAAATATCAAACGCCGTTTATATTGACCGGGGTTACAACAACCTGGAGGTAAAGCTGAATTCCCTCGGGGCTAAAGTTTGGAGAAAATGAGCGCATGCAACATATCGCCATCCTTGCCGTTGGCCGTCTGAAAGAGAAATATCTGACCGTGGGTGTGGGGGAATACCTGAAAAGAGTGTCCCCTTACGCCAAAGTGGCATTATACGAGGTGGAAGACGAGGGCATACCGGACAATCCTTCCCCGGACGCGCGGCGAAAGGTCCGGGAAAAAGAAGGTGCGCGTTTGTTGAACCATTTGAGGCCGGGCACCTTTTTAGTGGCTCTGGACAAAAATGGGGAATCAAGATCTTCAGAAGAAATGGCGGCACTTTTGGATGAACTGGCGCTGGCGGGCAGGAACGACCTGACCTTCGTCATCGGCGGCTCGCTCGGATTATCACCGGAGATCGTACGGCGCGCCGATTTGCGCTTGTCATTTTCGCAGCTGACATTTCCTCACCAGTTGTTCAGGCTGATCTTGCTGGAGCAGCTTTACCGCTGGTTTAAAATCAGCCGGAGCGAACCGTACCACAAGTAACGCATAATTAAAATGTTAATAATCCTTTTAAGTTTTATTGGGAAGCGACGTAAGTATTAAAGGCCGCCCGGGTGATAGAGGCGGCCTTTACTGAACGCAGGCTGAGGTGGTTTCCATGGCCTGCATTTATTTATTACTTCGCAAGTGCCGCCTGAATTCAGGGGTATGATTTTCAGGATTTTTATTTTTTGCCGCTGTCTTTTTTCTTGGTGCTTTCAGCTATGTCTTTGGCAGCTTTGTTAATGTCGTAGGAATCGCGGTCTAGGGGCTTGTCCTTGTAAGGAGTAGTGATAAGTCTGATCATGTTTGAACACCTCCATAATGAATTATTTCCACGACAACTGTAGCATATACTATACAGAGGTGTGTCGCTGTGAACTTATCGCCTGATGTTGCCGAGATTGCTTTAGCTATCTACAGCAAAGGCAAAAAATTAAATCCAGGATTGACTGAAGAAACATTTTTTCGAGAGATATTGGCCTTTTGGCTGGAACAATATGAACGTCCGGAATGTCAACCTGCTAATATAAAGAGCAACGTTAAGCTTTGTAATCGGTTAAAACTGATATTTAAAGCCCGCGGCAAAACTATTACAGAGGTCGCGGCCATGATCGGAATCGACCGCCCCCACCTTAGCAATATCGCAAACGGCAAAGTAGAACCTTCCGTCACTGTCGCGTTACTGTTGGAGCAGGCAGTTGGCGCAAAGTTACAAGAATTGTTTTACCTCAAGCCCATTAATAAGGAATAAAATACCTTGTTGATGGGTTTTTTATTTTAGAATATTGGACAAACAAATACTCGTATAATTTACAAAACAAATTTCGTAGGCAACAACAAACAGGAGGTGAACCCTGGAATTAACGATTTTGAGATTTAGGCTGACAATTTAAATGATTTAATAAAGGAGCTGAGCAACAAGTGAGAATTATAGCATGGCATGTTAGGGGTAAAGGTGCAAAATTTAAGTTGGAGCATACCTGGTGGATATCAGCTATTGTGAATTACTTCGGAAAGAAATATCCTCCGGGTGGATTTCCGGTGCTGGCCGCAGCGGTGACCGGGGATAAAATGAGCCAGGACGCTGTGGCAGGCGCAACTTTCGGTCCTGGCGGACCCGGGTTTGTGTTGCTTCAAATTTTACTCCTGACAGTGGTTGGTTATATGATTGACCGGATTGCTTCAGCGACCGGCCATAAACAGCTTGGCAGCATGGCGAAAACGGTGACTCTGCTTTCATCTATCGGGCTGATGATTGGGACCATGGGAAAGGTGCTGCGGAAGATTTGGGAGTTAACCGGTTAATACGCCGTTGGTGCGCAGGCAATGTTTGCCCGTTTTTTAAGACGGGTTTTATTTCTCTCTGCCCTGCTCTAAGGAGAGGGCTTTTTTGTACACAAAATGTTCAAATAATTTTCATGGAATTCACAGACAGCACTCAGCTTGGTTTAAGTAAATGGTATTAATATAAAAATCAACAAATACAAAAAAAACCGGCCGGCCGCCGGATTATATATAGCTTTTAAATTTAACATAAGGAGTGATACCATGCGTAAATGTTTTCTGCTTGTCCTCGTTTTGTTTGCTACGTTTTCCTTTGCTGGTTTAGCCCAAGCTGCGCCTCGTGTAGTTCTTGACGGGCAGGCTCTTAACTTTGATGTTCCGCCGACTGTTGAAAACGACAGAACAATGGTTCCTCTCCGGGCGATATTTGAAGCTTTGGACGCGGAAGTCAATTGGGACGATGCTACACAGACGGTGACGGCAAGGAGGGATAATACTGAATTAAAGCTGGCTATAGGCGGCAAGGCGTTTAAAAACGGCACACCTGTCAACCTGGATGTGCCGGCAAAAATTATCAACGGTAGAACTATGGTTCCGCTGCGCTTTGTTTCAGAAACGATCGGTTGCCAGGTTTCCTGGGATGATGCCACCCAGACTGTGAGCATCACAAACGCAGGCGGAAAAAATAACTTCAAGGTCAATGCTAATGAGTCAAAATCTTTTATTCATAGATTTCAGCAACGTGACAATAATGTCAGCAATGATGCCAGCATAAAAGATATTGAAGATACGCTCAATGATTATTTTGAAGATGGCGGAAATGATTATTTCGCTGACGACGGTATAGATGTGGCAATAAGCTTGGCTGGTGACGAGGATGATTTGGCATATGCAATTAAGCTTGATTTCAGCGATGCAGACGTTCACGATGATTTAACAGAAGTCAGCGCGAATAAAATAAAAACATTTTTAGACGCTGTAAGATCAAAAATTTATACTGAGATTGATGGAACCGGTTACGAAGACGCAGATATTACTGGAAAGCTCGTTGATAATGATCAGGCGAGTTATTATGTCAGGTATAATGGCAGTTCGTATACCTTCAGCTGGGATTGAGTTTTGCCATAATGTCTCCGGAACATGCTCCGAGGAAGTATTCTTTATGTCGGCAGACACCCAAATCCAGTCAAGGTTTGGGATTGGGCTAACACTAAAGTAGTAGATAATTTAACCAAGAGGATTATTGTTTAATCACATAATCAATAATACAATTGTAATAATACAATTAGAAGAACCTTTTTGCGCTTTAGCCACTCCTGAGAGTGGCTTTTTTCTCTCCTGCATTACTGAAGCCGTAAAGCAAGGTTGCCAGTCAATTGTCGACAGCTGCAATATCTACTTGTTCGTCAATTTTTTGGCTATAGATTTTTCCTGACCAGCCGGCCACCAACTGGCAATCCTGGACGCTACATTCGGGATAGCCCGTACAAAATGTACTTACCAGCCTGTTTTGGGTTATGAGACTGCCAAGATTTTTAATTTTAAGAAACCGGAGTTCTTGGCTAACTTTTTTCCCAAGTATTTTGCAGTCAACATCTCTTCTGAGCGTAATCTTTTCGTCCAAAAAATCACCCTTTCAAATAAGGCATATTTCGACAACTCAAGAAATGCTTTATTCAACAGAAGTGAATGGGAATCCTGCCAGGATGGAAGCTATTTCAGATGACAGCCTGAGCTGCGCCGAAGCAAATGAAGACATAGGTCCAGCCCAGGATTTTCTGAAAGGCGATGCAAACCTAGTCTTTCTGCCTAATATATTCAAGTTGATTTTCAATGTAGCCTAACCGGTGCTTAATTATCAAAACCGAACACGTTGGATAGCTTTGATTACCGGTCGACTTCCTTATTTCGTGGTCGTACCAAGCACAATCAGGTGTACAGTCCTTACCTAAAAGCGGGCATAATTTGTTGTCCGGCATATATGTTTCCCTCCCTTCCTCGAATTGGTAATATAGACAATTACCATACTTCGACATAAAGGGAGGAAATCCTGTATATGTTTTCCAAAAGAGGCGGGCAATTGCTGCAGAATAATTAATGGCTCAGGATCAGAGCGCTTCCGGGATAAAAGGAATTTGTAGAGAAGCATGGGTGGCTTTTGGGAAATCTCATTAACATTAAAATAAAGGAGTAAACTTTTATGCAACGAAATAAATATTTAATGTGGAAAGGGGGGAACGATAATTTTTGGTTTTGGAATAAACAATAAGACGGTAAAAGAACTTCGGAAAAACCAGGGCTTGACAGTCAAAGAACTGGCGCAAATTTTAAAATTGGATACGGTGGATATTTTGAAAATTGACGATAAAAGGGTTAGAGATTTGTCAGAGCCCCTAAAAACAAAAATTATTCCCATATTAAGGGGGGATTATCTTGAGAAAATACCCTGGTTATAAAGTTTTGGCTAATCCTGGCTATTGCGAACGCGGCGGATACTAAAGAATAGCTTTCCGCCGTTTTTTTATTTGGAAAAATATTTAACTGTTGAATCAAATCGTCCAGTATGATATATAAAAGATACAATGCATGCTTTAACTAATTGATTATAAAATTGGAAATTGAAAAAGTGGTAAGGGGGAATCACTATTTTGCTGAGAGATAAGAGAAGGGGTCTTTTGATTTTAGTGCTGGCGGCGGTTTTATTAACGGCCGGAGCTTTGACCTCGGAAGCGACGAGCGGCAAACTGGTGGATATAGAGGGGCATTGGGCGCAACAGGCCATATCGGAGATGTACGCTGGTGAAATTATTTCGGGTTATCCCGGCGGGTTGTTTCAGCCTTATAAAAGTGTCACCAGACTTGAGGCCGTGGCCATGTTAATCCGGGTGCTTGGACTGGAGGAGCAGGCGAAAGAGAAGGAAGGGGCCGTTGTGGATTATCAGGTGCCTGCCGTATACTGGGGCAGAGGCTACCTGATTATGGGCGTCCAGCTGGGGATGCTGGACAAGGATTACTTGACCCAGCTCGGGCCGGCCGAGCCGGCGACACGGGCGGAAGTGGCCGTACTGGTTTACCACGCCCTGAAACTCAGTGAGGATGAAAGCACCCTCACCTTTGACGACGCCGGCGATATTCCCCAGGCATACCGGAGCTATGTGGCCGCGGTGGTCAAGAGCGGGCTCATGCAAGGGCTCCCCGGCAACGTGTTTAAGCCGAATGACGAGATTAACCGGGGACAAATGGCTGTTCTTTTGTCCCGGATTTTAGAAGTTAATTATGGTGGTTCGGAAATCCAGGCCAGGCGTTACAGCGGCACTATTACGGACATTTTATCCCTGGACCAGTCCGGCTGGGAGGTTTCTATCGACAATAGCATTAGAAAAAACACTGCTCCCGAATGCGAGGTGTTCCTCGACGGAAAGACCTCGCACCTGGCCGATCTCCAGGTGAATGACAAAATCAACCTGATTTTGAATAAGAACGAGCAGATTGTCTTTATCAACGCGACGAGGTCTGCTGAGACAAATACCAGCACGAGTGTCGAGATAAACGATACGGCGAGCTACAAAGGCAAGGTGGAGTCCGTGCTTGCGGTGGGGGCGGAATACTGGCTCGGCATCACTTGTTCCGACGGTACTAAGATAACCCGTCCGGTGACCGGCGGCGTTAAAGTAAATGAATCGGACAGTCAAAAGGAAGTATCATCTTTGAGCAAGGGAGACTATGTGGAGATAAAGATCGCCGGTGAGGCAATTGTTAGTATCGATACATTAATACCGGAAACGGTTAAAGGAACGGTAACATCTGTCCGGTCATCCGAATTGACAGTGCGCGATGACCATGGATCGAAAACTGACATTGAGGTGCCGGACAGCGTTGTAGTAGTTAAAGACAACTATGTCATAACCTATGCTGATGTCAAAGAAGATTACCGGGTCGAAGTCACGATGCTGGATGATACGGCACTGCGGATTGACATCTTGAGCGCCCCCAATGTGGAGGGGGTAATAAGAGAACTGAACGACAACGGCATTGACGTCATTACTATCCGCGACGACAACGGGTATAACCAGGACTACGTGTTGGAAGACGCGGAAGTGATGCAGGACGGGTCCCGCATTAATTTCAGCAGCCTGCGGGAAGGGGACCGGGTCAGGTTGGAGCTGAACAGCAAAAACCGGGTTGTCTACATTGAAATAGTGGGATCAGAGTCATATAAGTTAACCGGTGAAATAAGAGAACTGGACACCACCGGAACTTTCGGGATAACCATACGCAATGATGACAGGGATACTCTTGACTACGTGGTGGAAAGCGATGTGGAAGTTTTACAGGATGGCTCCCATATTGATTTCGATGAACTCAGTATAGGCGATTGGGTCAAGCTGGAACTGAACAGCAAGGACCATGTGGATTATATTGAGGTTGTTGACGAAGATGAATCCACTGTCAGCGGCGAGGTAGCGGATCTGATCACCGGCGACTCTCCCAAGATCATTATTAAGAAAAGCGGCGGCGATAAGAAACGGTACAATATAGCGGACAGCGTTGCTATTGAGAAGGACGATGAAAGCCTCCGCTTGAGGGATATAGTAATCGGCAGCGAGGTTAAGGTACGGGTCGGAAGTGGGAAAGTGAAAAAAATCGAGGTTGTCGACGACGAGGATATCACGGTGTCGGGTACGGTGACCAAAGTCAGCACCAGCAGCAAAAAAATAACCATTGAGCAAATAAGCGGCAATGAATTCAGCTATTACCTGTCGAGCGGCGCCGTCCTGAAGGATAGCAGCAACCGCAGCATCGACCTTTATGACGTTGAAGAAGACTGGGAAGTGGAGCTGAAACTGGCGGGAGGCAAGATTAGCCGGTTGACCCAGGAATAAGTTTGGCGTTTCGATGCCGGACCGGCGGGAGGCATGAGATATGCCTTCCGCAACTTACAACCGTAACGTGTTATTGTTAAGGTTTTTTTTTGCCTGGTGCCGGAACTTATGTTTTGTGGATTGTTCTGATTTTGGGGAGGACCAAAATGAGCGATGAAGATAAGCCGGGAGAGCGGCTCATCAATGAATTGTTGGAAACGCGGCAAAAGCTCGGCGCTATGGAAGACCGGTGCCGGCGGGCGGAGGACGAGCTCCGTAAACTGGATAAATTGCTAAAAGGGGTTGCCGATTCAACAAAGCGTCTTTTAGCGGCCGACAATAATATTTTAGCAATAACCGACGCTCTGGCAATCCTGGGCGAAGCGGTAAATGTCGACCGGGTTTATATTTTTGAGCATCACCTGCACCCCATAACCGGGAAAAAAGTTGTCAGCCAGCGTTTTGAGTGGTCGCGTGATTCCGTTGAACCGCAAATTGACAACCCCTATTTGCAAAACGCTTCATATGATGCCCAAGGTATGGCCCGGTGGTATGAAGTGTTCTCAGCCGGAGGATCGATTAGCGGTCCTGTCAAAGAGTTTCCGATGGCTGAGCGTGAATTATTGGAGCGGCAGGAGATCGTCTCGCTGTTAGCAGTGCCTGTAATCGTTGACGATAAATACTGGGGTTTTATCGGCTTTGATGATTGCCGCTCGGAGCGCCGGTGGTCAAAAAACGAAGAATCAATCTTGACGGCAGTGGCGGCGAGCTTCGGGGGTGCGCTGGAACGCCGGCGGGCGGAGGAAGCGCTGCATTTGTCAGAGGAACGTTTCTATAAAGCTTTTAATTTCAATCCTACTTTGATGGCAATCAGTACATTCGAGGGGCGCTTTATTGATGTAAACGACAGCTTTCTACGTTTTACCGGTTATCGGCGTGAGGAAGTCCTGGGTCATACGATATTTGAGCTGGACACCTTGGCAAAGCCGGAAGAAGGCGACAGAATCATCCGGATGTTAAGTGAACAAGGCAGGATTAACAATATGGAGACCTGTTTCCGCGCGAAAACGGGCGAAGTGCGGGTGGGGTTGTTTTCCGGGGAAATAATAAGCATAGCGGGTCAACGATGTATATTGGGCATTATAAATGACATCACCGAGCGTAAAAAAGTAGAAGGAGAAATGGTCCGCCTCGACCGGCTGCACCTGGTGGGAGAAATGGCCGCCTGTATCGGCCATGAAATCAGAAACCCGATCACCGCGGTGCGCGGTTTTCTGCAATTGTTAAAAAGAAATAATAAGGATGATAAAAGCAAGGAATATTTCAGCATCATGATCGAAGAGCTGGACAGGGCTAATTCAATAATTACGGAATTTCTCTCCCTGGCGAGAGACAAGGCGGTAGAATTGAAGGCGCGGAATCTCAATTCCATTATTAAGTCGCTGTCTCCGATACTCGCCGCCGACGCCATGAACATGAATAAATCTGTTGAAATTGAACTGGGAGAAATCCCGGACTTGCTTATGGACGAGAAAGAAATTCGCCAGCTCATCCTCAACCTGGTTCGCAACGGGCTGGAAGCGATGTCGTCCGGCGGCAGTCTTACTGTCAGAACATATACGGATGACCAAGAAGTGGTTTTATCATTGCGGGATCAGGGCAGCGGGATCGAGCCGGATATACTGGAAAAGATAGGCACCCCTTTTTTTACTACCAAGGATAACGGGACAGGCTTGGGGCTGGCGGTTTGTTATGGTATTGCCGCCAGGCACAAAGCTGCGATAAAGGTGGATACCTGTGCCACGGGAACCACCTTTTATGTCCGCTTCAGGCTGTGAGGGAGAAAGGGTGGTAAAATGCCCGTAATTATGGTAGTGGATGACGAAAAAAATATCTTGGAATTGGTTCGTTTTAACCTGGAACGCGAAGGCTACCGGGTGATATCAGCCGTTGACGGCGCTCAGTGCCTTGAACTGGCCCGGACTCAGGCGCCTGATTTAATTGTGCTCGATGTCATGCTGCCGGAAATTGACGGCCTGGAAGTATGCCGGGAATTGCGCAAGAATAACCAGACAAGAAACATTCCAATAATCATGTTGAGCGCCAAGGCAGAGGAATTGGACCGCGTTCTCGGGCTGGAAATAGGCGCTGACGATTATGTCACCAAGCCTTTCAGTCCCAGGGAATTGGTGGCCAGGATTAAGGCCAGGCTTCGCAATGTCCGTTTTGAAAAAGAGCGTGGTAAGGAACCAACGAAAAAAAACCTGATGGATTTCGGACGATTGGTCATTGATGAAGACCGTTTTGATGTTTATATCGATGGCCTGAAACAGGATTTCACATTAAAAGAATTTGAACTCCTGCGTTTTATGGCCCGTCGGCCGGGAAAAGTGTTTTCGCGGGAGCAGTTGCTTGAAAGTGTTTGGGGCTACGATTATGTTGGTGATTCGCGCACTGTTGATGTTCATATTCGCCATATCAGGCAAAAGCTTGAACAACTGCCGGGCGGGGCGCGTCTGGTGGAGACCGTGCGGGGAGTCGGTTACCGTTTTAAAGAAGAATGACGGAATTGAGAGTCACTTGTCAGCCGGCGTTTGATGCAAAATACCAATCCCGATTACTATTGAAGTGGTAGGGGTTGGTATTTGCGTTTTTGTTACTTAATCGAATCTTAACAATTCTATAACATTAATCTAACCTGGCCTTGCTATGATATGAATGGGTAATTATCAAGGCGCGCAATAAGAGGTTTTTTGAATTTAATTTGGTTAGAATACCTCCTTGAGGGGGCAAACAAAGTGGCACAGGTCAAGATTTCTGTGAGCGATTTAAACTTGCATTACGGCGATTTCCACGCGCTGAAAAATGTCAACCTGGAAGTTGAAGAAAACCAGGTTACAGCGCTAATCGGACCGTCCGGCTGCGGCAAATCGACGTTTTTACGCACGTTGAACCGGATGAACGACCTGATCGAGGGAGTAAAGGTTGATGGGGAGATTCTCCTTGACGGCCAGAATATCTACCGCCAGGAAGAAGACGTGGTCAGCCTGCGCAAGAGGATAGGCATGGTCTTTCAGCGCCCCAATCCTTTTCCGATGTCGGTTTACGATAACATAGCCTACGGGCCGCGTATTCACGGTACAAAAAACAAGCGCAAGCTTGATGAAATTGTGGAAAAGAGCCTGCGCGCCGCGGTTCTTTGGGATGAGGTCCAGGACAGGTTGTACAAGTCCGCCCTGGGTCTTTCCGGCGGTCAGCAGCAGCGTGTCTGCATAGCACGGCTGCTGGCGGTGGAACCGGAAGTGTTGCTGATGGATGAGCCTACTTCAGCCTTGGATCCCCTGGCTACAATGAAAATTGAAGAATTGATTCAAGTATTGAAAAAGGACTACACGATAATCATTGTGACCCACAACATGCAGCAAGCCGCCCGTGTCTCAGGCGTCACCGCTTTTTTCCTGAACGGCGACCTGATTGAATACGGCGTTACGGAATCAATATTTACCAAGCCCACGGACAAGCGCACGGAAGATTATATCACCGGCCGCTTCGGCTAGGAAAAAAAAGAGGGGAAAC
>NZ_MVQM01000122.1:0-10772 GCF_002067195.1 Pelotomaculum sp. PtaB.Bin117
ATACATCCCGCCGCCGCCCTGCACTTTGGGCAGGCGGTCGACAGCAGCTTCAACCTGGCTCTTCAGTTTCGCCGGATCTATTTCCATTTTCCGCAATATTTGACCGACGACCCCTTCTTCTTGCTCAAGCAGGCCCAGCAAAACATGTTCTTCCTCCATTTGCTGGTGGCTGTGTTTTGCCATCATGCTCTGGGCCGCTTCAAAGGCTTCCTGGGTCTTCAAGGTAAGTTTATCCATACGCATCGTTCAAACCCTCCTTCCGGGCTTCTTCAACATATTAAACAGGCGGGCGCGTGGATTTTCTTTATTCAGCTCCGCCAGCGTCTTATACAGTTCTTCTTCACGCCGGGTCACAGTCTCAGGGATCACCACTTTTACTTTCACCAGCAGGTTTCCGGGACCGCCTCCGCCGGGGTCCGGCATGCCCATGCCGCGCAGGCGAAAAACCTTGCCGGTTTGAGTGCGCGGGGGAATTTTCAGAGAAACCGTACCTTTTAAAGTCGGGATGTTCACTTCCCCGCCCAGCACAGCCTCAGTTACCGCAACCGGCACTTCATACTCCAGGTCTTTATCCTTAATCTTGAAAAGCGGATGGGGACGCAGGCTGACGGAGAGATACAAGTCGCCCGCCGGGCCGCCTTTCTGCATGCTTTCTCCCTGCTGCGGCACCCGGAGCTTATAGCCCTCCCGCATGCCGGGCGGAACTTTCACTTTCAAATGACGCCCGTTGACCAAAAACTCTTTGTTTGCCCCGGCAAAAGCCTCTTCCAGGCTGAGCTCCAACCGCGCTTCGGTATCCGCGCCGCCCCGGCCCCGGCCACGCCTTTCCCAAAACAGGTCGGTGTCGGTAAACGGGTCCATGTCGCCGAAAAAAGTCCTGAAAAAGTCACTGAACCCGCCGTATCCCGGGCTCTCATAGTGGAAACGGACACCGCCGGGACCGGCTTCCCGCCATTGCCCCCGGCCTTTCTGATAATTGCTCCAGTCGAAATTCTGCCAGTCCGCGCCTATATCCGCGCCAATTTCATCGTATTTCTTCCGTTTTTCCGGATCGCTCAAGACTTCATACGCCTCGCTGATCTCTTTAAACCGCTCCTCGGCCTTTTTATCGCCCGGGTTGGCATCCGGGTGAAAGCGCCGGGCCAGCTCCCGGTATGCCTTCTTAATTTCCTTTACGCCGGCCGTCTTTTCCACTCCAAGTATGCTATAATAATCTTTGTAATGCACGCCGGTTCACCCCCTTTCTATACGATACCGGTTTATTCCGCTAATTATTATTATTCTCATAAAAAGGCGAGGGTAAATCCCTCGTCCGAATTATTAGTCAACCAACCGGGAGCCAGATGTTTATCCTTCAATATTAATATTGATTTCTTTCTTTCTGGCGTCCTCTTCTTTGGGGAGAGTGATTTCCAAAACGCCGTCATGATAGCGGGCTCTCAATTTATCTTGCTTCACCGGCATATTCAAGGTAAACGACCGGCTGAATGAACCATAGCTGCGCTCGACCCTGAGGTAGTTGGCATTTTCTTCTTTTTCTTCCTTTTGGCGTTCCGCCCGGATAGTCAATAAATTATCAGTTAAAATGACTTTGATGTTATCTTTGTTGAACCCCGGCAGTTCCGCCTTGATCAGGAACTCCCCGGGAGTGTCTTTAATATCCACGGGAAACGCTCCCTCCTGGGTTAGGGCAGCTTCAGGCTCCCTCCAGAAGCGAAAGCTATCGTCAAAAAGCCTGTTGATCGAAGACTGCAAGCCTGACAAATCACGGAAAGGATCCCATTTAACCAATGCCATGAAAAAACACCTCCTGATTTTTTAAAAAATAATTTTTATAGGCGATTGCTCCCGGTGGTTGAATTGTCATTATTTAACCTTGACTATCTTTGACCTTAGTATAATCCATACGTGGACGATTGTCAAGTTTTTCTCTGTAATTTTTTTGCTAAAAATGTGGGAGAATATTTCTCTATAATCTCTATAATAATGAAGCAATTTCAATATGGGTGGCACTTGTACATAAGGCGACGAGCAGCGGTGAAAGGATTGAACCAAATTGCTATTGATTTTGGGATCGATATTAATTTTAGGATTTCTCATTGGCGCAGCCACTGTGATTTATTTTCAAAACAAGCCGCCGCGCGGCGGAAAACCATAACATGAGACGGTGAGGAGTCCCCTTGGGGGCTCTTTTTTAGTGAAATATCCGGGGATAAACAAGCATAAACTTACATCAAAAAGAAAGGAGGGTTCCCGGTGAGAATTCTCTCTGCTGTTATCGCCGGACTAGCAGCCGGACTCCTGTTTTGCCTGCTCGTCTTCCTGGCAAGCCCCAAAGCCGCATTTCCAGCGTTTCTGATCGCCTGGTTCATATTCAGCCTGTTATTTTACCGCAAGGCGGAATCATCCGGAAAAATTTGGTCCAGGGCTTGCCTCGCCGCCGGAGCGGAGTGCCTGGCCATCCCGCTGGCATCATGGTTTTTGCCTTTCTTTTGCGGACAGCAAGCGGTGCAGGCCGCAAAACAAAACGCATACAACGCAAGTCAAGCTTTTGGCTCAGCGTTCGGCGGCGGCCTGATAAATATGCTGGCCGGCTACGCCGGTATATTGATCGGCCTATTGCTTATCTTCATCGCCTATCTTTCATTAAAACCGGTAAGAAGATAAAGGGAGACAGTGGTAGCATGTAGCATGCATTAAATTATGCTTTCAAGCACCTCAAGGGTGCTTTTTTGTTGAGCGAGTGTGATAGTTTTTGGGCCTTTTAGTATAATAGAATGGGTACCAGGTAAACGTCAGTTTGTTCCTGTTCAGCCGTATTTTGTTCATTTAATTTATCATGCAGAATATTCATAAATGCGCCCCTCTCCACGGATTTTTCTCATAGTAACATTGTTTGCTTAAAATAATCTTAGTGTTGTCTGTGTTTTTCATGAAAGTTATATGAATTTTTTCAAAAGAAAACCACCTCTTCAGGTGGCAAAAAAGGAAAATGGGTAAGTTGGTAAGGGGTCAGCCCTTGACATTGGACAAGCGCAACAAAGTGGTAAGGGGTCAGCCCTTGACATTGGACAAGCGCAACAAATAATGGGGTGATAATACAACTAGACCCTTATGATTAAAAATACAATGACCGCTAACCCACAAAGTTGTCCAATGTCAAGGGCTGACCCCACTTTTGGACCCCACTTTTGCTAAATGCTAATTGGTATTCTAAAGCCGTATTTCATATAAAGCCAGATGCAAACAACTAAAATCAAAGCTATTATGAGAAACTTGATTATCCCTTTAAATACTCTAATAACAAAAAAGAATATTAATAACGCGACGATAACGTATAAAAGCGATGTTAAGTCCAATAAGAATCCCTCCTATTCTTCTTCCCTAAAATACTTCGACAAAAGGAAGGTTTTCCCTGCAACACAAAGCAGGCTGTTTTTCTCTTAAGGAGCAAGGTAAAGGGGGTCAATTCTTTTGCATTTTTTTCATAAAACTGGGCCAAACTATTTTAAACCGAATAAGGAGGTGGATATCGATGACTCAAATTACGGAAATGGAGCTTCTCCAAACGGGAGAACTGCTCAGGTCGGAAGCGCTGGCCATCGCCAAGTACGCGACGTGCGCCCAGCAGTCCACCGACCCGAAACTTCAGCAGATATACTCTGCCGCTGCGGACAGACACCGGGGCCACTATGAAACGATTTTAAGAAGCGTACAAAACCTGGCCGGCCAAAGATAATTCTAAGGAGATGAAATAATGCTGGAAGAAAAAGACCGTTTAACTGATTCCCTGGTTATGGAAAAATACATTGCCGACAACTGCAATTCCGCCGCCATTGAGGCATCCAGCCCGCAACTGAAGGAAGCGTTTATCAATATTTTAAGAGATGAATATCTAATTCAACACGAAATATTTAACGAAATGAATAACCGCGGCTGGTATCAGCCCAAAACAGCGAATATCAACGATATTAACCAGAATCTTAACAAATGGAACCAGGAGTTGCAGCGGGTGCAAACTACCGCCTATCAGAGAACAGGGGCACAGCCCGGCAGCTATCAGGCGGTTTTCCCGCAATACGGGTTTCAAACAGGCACCGGTACGCCACAAAATCCGATAGCTTAACCTGAATAATTACCCCCTGCCCAGGGGGTAATTATTACTTTCACACTCCCGCAGCAACCATTCACACCCGGTTTTTTTTCGTTTCAAATAATATTCTCGACCATTCAGCCGTCCATAATGCATTTAGGGGGCTTATTCTGTTAACTAAAAGCATATTTCTTAATTAATTAAAAATAATGATGTAATATATTAACGGTCGAAATGTGCTTAAGAGCCGATAGAATCATCCAATACCCAATACTATTATGGAGGGGAAAACATGGCCGAAATGAAATCGATGATGGTTGAAAACAGGGTTTTCAACCCTTCTCCGGAGTTTGTCTCAAAAGCCAGGATTAAAAGTCTGGATGAGTACAAGGAGATGTACCGCAGGTCCGTCGAAAGCCCGAACGAATTCTGGGCGCAGATGGCTGAAGAAAATCTGACCTGGTTTAAGAAGTGGGAAAGTGTTGAAGAATACAGTTTCGAAGGTGACATATTTGTCCGCTATTTCGCTGGCGGCAAGCTGAACGTATCATACAACTGCCTGGACCGCCACCTGGATGGCCCGCGGAGGAACAAAGCCGCGCTTATCTGGCAGGGCGAGCCTTTAGAGGATAGCAAGACTTACACTTATCAACAGCTGCATCATGAAGTCTGCAAATTTGCCAATGTTCTGAAGAGCCAAGGCGTTAAAAGAGGAGACCGGGTGGGCATCTACCTGCCGATGATTCCTGAACTGGCTATTGCCATGCTGGCCTGCACCAGGATCGGCGCCATCCACTGCATCGTATTCGGCGGTTTCAGCGCCGAAGCGATTCGCGACAGAATGCTGGACGCCAAAGCGGAAATACTGATCACCAACAACTTTGGTTACCGTTCCGGCAAATTCCTGGGATCCAAAGACGTAGCCGACGCCGCCATGGCCCAATGCCCCGACATCAAAAAGTGCATCGTGGTCAAGAGAGTGGACAAAGAATGCAACATGGTGGAAGGACGCGACGTATACTGGGACGACTTGATGGCAGAAGCTTCTCACATATGCGAACCGGAAGCAATGGATTCGGAAGATCCCCTTTTCATTCTATATACAAGCGGCAGCACCGGCAAACCCAAAGGTGTTATGCATACCACGGCTGGATACCACCTCTATGCGATGATGACCGTGAAATATTTCTTTGACATTCGCGATGAAGACGTTTATTTCTGCACAGCGGATATCGGCTGGGTAACCGGACACAGCTATTGTGTTTACGGCCCGCTGGGATTAGGGGCTACTTCCGTGATATTTGAAGGCGTGCCGAGCTATCCCGAGCCGGACAGGTTCTGGCAAATTGTAGAGAAATACGGCGTAAACGTTTTCTATACCGCTCCCACCGCCATCCGGGCAATGATGAAGGACGGCGATCAATGGCCCAACGGCAGAGACCTCAGTTCCCTGCGCTTGTTGGCTTCGGTCGGCGAGCCGATTAACCCGGAAGCCTGGATGTGGTACTACACAGTTATCGGCAAGGAAAAATGCCCGATTGTCGACACATGGTGGCAGACCGAAACCGGCGGGCACTTAATCGCCCCGATGCCGGGCGCGCACCCGATGAAACCCGGTTCCGCCGTGAATCCGTTCTTCGGCGTAGTCCCCGCGTTGCTTACGGCTGAAGGCAAAGAAGCCGGCGTGAACGAGGGCGGCCACCTTTGCATGAAGAAGCCCTGGCCCGGCATTATGCGCGGTGTATACGGGGATCCCAACAGATTTAAAGAAACCTACTTTGTGCAGCAGCCCGGCTACTATTTCAGCGGCGACGGCGCGCGCAAGGATGAGGACGGTTACTACTGGCTGCTTGGCCGCGTGGACGACGTGATCAACGTTTCCGGTCACCGGATGGGCACCGCGGAAGTGGAAAGCGCCCTGGTAGCGCACCCGACAGTCGCGGAAGCTGCGGTTGTAGGTTTCCCGCACGACATTAAAGGTGAAGGAATTTACGCTTACGTAACGCTGAAGGAAGGCGTGGAAGGCACCGACGCGCTCAAGAAAGAGCTTGTGGCGCACGTGCGTAAGGAAATTGGTCCCATTGCCTCGCCTGACAAGATTCAATTCGCGCCTGGTATGCCTAAGACCAGAAGCGGTAAGATTATGAGAAGGATCCTGAGAAAGATCGCCGCCGGCGCTATTGACGAACTGGGCGACACCTCGACACTGGCCGATTCCACAGTGGTCGACAACCTGGTGGCAAACAGGCAGTAAGCATAATCAAATTAACAACAAACTTAAGTATTTTAGAAGCGGGCTTGAAAATTCGAGCCCGCTTTTTAAGTAAATGGAACATTAACGGGTGTTTTTTCGTCTGATATGTTAAAAGCACCTTACCAGGGTAACAATACCAAGATGTGAGGGATCATGATGAGAAAGCGCTTGATAAAAACACTGCTGACGGTGTTTGTATTGAGTTTTATCTGCGCCGCGAGCGTATTTGCGGATACAAAAGGGATAAACCTAATTATTAACGGACAAAAACTTGAAGGTGCCGGAGTTTTGGTAGACGGCCAGGTAATGATACCAATCGATGGGCTGGCCAGGGCCATGGGCGGCACATTTGAATGGACGCCTGAAAGTGATACAGCATCGGTGACTCTGCCCATTCCAAATGTGCGTCCGGGGATTTACCTGACAGACGACTATACAATAAAAGTTAATAAAATCGTTGAAGGAATTACAATGTTAACCGTGTCGGGAGAAGTCACCAACACAGGCAACCGCAAGCTAACTAGTCTGACTGTATACGGCAAACTATTGAACGCCGATGGGCAGGAACTGACACGAACATTTACCACAAACCTCGAACCGACCGAACTTGCCCCAGGTGATACGGGTACTTTTGAAGTCATCTTCATGGATTACGACAAGTATAAAGAAAACAACGCGAGATACGGCATTTACGTTCAGGGATTCCCGCTTTAACTAAACAATTATTATCTCAGCAATTTCAGCAACTGTGAAGGAAGCGTTATTTCTCAGGCAATTAAAGGAGGCTGCGTCAAAAGAGTTCCCGTATCACTATCAAAGTGGTACGGGATTGCTGTTTTAAATCATTATTTCGGGCCATTGTGGGGACAAATTTTTTTTAAATTACTTTAATACAGAATCTTTTATACAGATACAACTTCTTTTACCTCTGGAACCTCTTGCTTGAGCATCCGCTCAATACCCTGCTTGAGGGTTATTGTGGCGCTCGGACACCCGCCGCAAGCCCCTTTCAACCGCACTTTAACCAACCCGTCGGGAGCGACTTCCACAAGCTCAACATCTCCGCCGTCTCTTTGGAGAAACGGCCGTACTTTATTAATAACTTCCTGAACTCTTTCTTCCATCTCACAACCCTCCTTCATAATATATCTTATCATGGACAATATATTTCTAATCTATTTTACCTATTATATCTCCGACTGACAAGAAAAAATACTGTTTTCAAAATAAGGCGTCAATAAAAATTACCTCAGGTTTACTTTGATAGTGGCAGTTTGTGTATCAGTCAACAATTTACTATACAACTTCTTCTGTTGTTCCATATCTGTTTGCACCTTGTTAAGCCGTGCCTGCGCTACTTCCGATTCGGCCAGAGGAGCGGCCTTTCCCATCGCTTGTTGGAGTATTCTTTCTTCATTCGCCAAATCTCTAATATTACTCTCATAACTTGATATTTTTCCGCTGACATCTTCACCCGCAACTCGTCTCGTGTCAGCGTCACCCATCTCCCTGATGCCGCTTAGCACATAATTAAACCGATCCGCAGGCACCTTGACGGTTAGCGTTCCTTCCTCCTGAGAACCGCCCGGCACCAAGTAACCCCCGTTGTCATCAGCCAAGTTGGCAATTTTTTCCGGCACGTCAGACGGATCTTCTGTTGACAGGGCTAGAGTGGCATCCAGCACCAAGTTATTCAACTTCTTATTTGAAGCCGGAATATTACCATAGGCAACTTGTGTAATAATTGCTTCTTCTTTTTCGGCCATTTTTTGTGGTACAACGGGTAATCCGGCTGGTGACCCCGGAGCATTACTTGGCTCATTCTTATGCGCCGGACTATCCTCTTTGGGGCCAGTTTCACTTGTATCTGCACTTCCATCATTTTTTGTTTCACTGTCCGGCGCCGGCTCATTCTGTTGTTCATGAACAAATAATGAAGATATCCTTTGGTACCACTGGTTCGGCATTCCATACATCAATGTGGTTATTCCAAGTATAACAACGAACATGGCGGCAAAAGAGCACGCACGCAGCCAACCGCTCTTTCTGAAGCTCATAAAAACGCCACCGTAACCGGCTTTTTCACGCGTCGGTATCGCAATCTTGCTCATGACCAGGGCACTGAACCCAGGGGGCGGCTCTACCTCCGGCAAGTCTTTTATGAAATTAACAGTTTCTTTAAGAACATCATATTTTTCCCGGCAACTTGCGCAAACAGCCAAGTGAGAAGTAACGTCTTCACTTTCCGGCAGAGCAAGTACTTCATCCAGATAAGGAGAAAGCAGTTCCTCAACTTCCAGGCACTGCATCTCTCATCCCCCCCTATTTAGCTAGACGCGAGCCGCCGCCCTAAAGTTCCCTACGGTCGTTAAATTTTTCTTTAAACGCCTGCCTGGCACGACTTAAGCGGGATTTAACCGTGCCTAAGGAACACTTTAATATATCGGCTATCTCTTCGTATGAGAAGCCCTGCACTTCCCGCATTATTAAAATCAAGCGGTGCTCTTTATTAAGACTGTCAATACACTCCTGGATCATGCCATTAAACTCTTTTTGCTCAACCACTTCCTCAGGTGAAGGAGTTCGACCGGATACCCGCGACATGATATGATCACCGTTATTTTCCGTTTCATTATCCAAAGACACAAAGTGGTATTTTTGCCGACGGCGTATCTCATCGCGACAAACATTAGCGGTAATACGGTATAGCCACGTCATAAAACTGGACTCTCCCCGGAAACTCGGCAAGGCATGGTAGAGCCTTAAAAAAGTATCTTGAGCAAGGTCGGACGCGTCAGCGTGATTGCCGATAAAACGGTATGCCACAGTGTAAACTTTATTCTCATAACGGTGGACGAGTTGCTCAAAGGCATCCATATCCCCGTTTTTACTTCTCTCGATGAGGATCTCATCGGCCGGTTGCATTCCATCCCTCCTCTGCGAAGGGCAACCATGAACAGGGAAACAGAACCTGTAAACAATGCACGGTAATTATCATGCTTATCCCGTTCACTTATCAATATGTTTTTCGACATTATACCTGTTAAATCCTTCATTTAGTTAAGTATTTCGGAGCAGCTTATCCTGTAAAATATGGCACTAGAAGACATCTTACTGCCTTTGGCATATTGACGGCATATCTCTTTTCTGCTAGAATAAATCTTGCTGAAAACTTATATGCCGATGTGGCGGAATTGGCAGACGCGGCGGTCTCAAAAACCGTTGGATAACCTCCATGCCGGTTCGACTCCGGCCATCGGCACCAGAAGTCAATGCTCTTAAAGCCGCGACACAAGCGGATTTGAGGGCTTTTTCTTTTCTAGCGGCACCTTTCTGTTTGCCCACGGCATACCGTCACATAAACCATTTTAGCGCAAATTTGCAGTGCTCTCATCTCCCTATTTACCTGGCATTTCGCCCGCTTTGGAGGGATGTCAGGAGGGATATACGCCGATGATGGCGTTGGCCGAAGCGACCTTGGAGCTGAAATCCAGGTGTGTGTAGATGTTCGAGGTGGTGGAAATATCACTGTGCCCCAACCACTCCTGGATCTCCTTCAGGCTGACTCCGTTGGCGTACAACAAACTGGCGCAGCTATGGCGCAGGTCGTGGAAACGGATTTTTTTCAAACCGTGGTTTTTCAGCGTGAGCGCGAAATTCTGGGTGATATAGCCCGGCTTGATCCGTTCTCCCAGCTCGTTCACGTAGAGGTAGCCGAGATACTCCCGGCAATAGGCTTTTCCGCAAACCTTTTGATTGCGCTCCTGCTCAACCTTCATCCGCCGGAGAAGCTTTGCAAAGGGCTCTACCAACGGCAGGGTGCGGTGGCTCGACTTGGTTTTGGCGCGGTCCTTTTCCACGATGATGGCTTTTCCGTCCACCCTTACCTCGGTTACGGTGTGCTTGATGGTCAGCGTCTTTTTTTCAAAGTCAATGGCGTCCCATTTCAGCCCCACGATCTCACTGCGGCGCAGTCCGTAAAACGCGCCCAGGATAACGGCCAGCTCTATCGGTTTGTTTTTCACGACGGCGAACAGGGCTTCCAGCTCCCCGGCATCGTAAATGCTGCCCACGAATTTTCCGGGTTTGGGCCGCTCGATCCGGTCGGCAGGGTTAAAGGCGATCAGGCCCACCTTGAAAGCGTACTGCAACGCCTTGCGAATGTTGGCGTGGCGGTGGATCACCGTGCAGGCGCTTAAGCCTTTCTCGTTCAGCTCGTACTGATAATAGTCCTGGATGTGCTTCGGCGTAACATCCTTTAACGTAAGCTTGAAGTCCTTAAAATAAGGAATAACGCGGCTCTTGATGCACATAGCGTAAGAGGCGTAGGTGGTCATTTCCACATTGTGTTTGATCATCTCCAGCCATTCCAGCAGGAAGTCGGTAAACAGTATCCGCACCTCGCCGGAGATCGGGTTTACCTTG
>NZ_MVQM01000123.1:0-6562 GCF_002067195.1 Pelotomaculum sp. PtaB.Bin117
CTTGAATTCTTTTTGCAGCGAATAAAACGGATTGACCAAATCTGCAAAACAGTTTATAAAGATCATCCATTTTATCATCCGGGTTACTTCCTGGAGTATAGTCAATAATATCAGCTATTTCATCCATATATTTTTCAATAAAATCTTGTTTGCTTTTCATTCCTTCCATTGCAGCTAACCGTAAGGTATTATATAATCGTTGTCTTGTTTCGGAATTAGGGATATGCCTAATAAAATCATCAGCATATTCTGCATCATATTCCTCAAGCTCTGTAGCAAAAACCGCAAATCTGCGATCAATACACTGTGAACAACAGCCACAATGGGCTGCAATACCAGGTTTGTTTCTGGTTGAACTACAGGAAACAGAACTTGAAATAATATTTTGCTCATTATTATTCTTAAAAATCTGGAGTATATCAGCTTTTGTCTTGTTTGAGTATGGTGTCAATAACGAAAACTCTTCGCTAAAATAGCGATAGAACTTTTGAAGGAGTGCAATAGCTTTTGGATGTGTCGTCCTGCTGGCGCGCGCATTAAAAGTATCCGCTTGTTTGGGTAGGTTGATGCTTGTTATTCCGTTTTCATAAACATAAAACTCCTGCTTTTCATAACAATTGCAGATTGCAAACGCAATTGCTGAATATAAGAACATTCTTGACCTTTGAGTTTCCTCTTTGCTAGGAGTGTTCTTTTTAAAATGACACTCAAAATTATAATGCTTAATCCTATGGTTATACCTTTTTTGCAGATAGCCGATAATGCTATTTTGTGTATGTGTCACACTGTTATTAGCTTTATGACTTACAAGACAAAGCTCCTTACTTTTAAAGGTATTGAGATATTCAATTACTCCCGCTAAGGAGTCTAACCCTCCTGAAAAGAGCATAACTTCGGTATTCTTTGCCTCAGAGATTGTTATGTATTCATTATTAAACAAAGATAGCTGGTGATTGGGAACGATGTTAGGAATTTGCTCATACTTTTCGAATTGGAAACTATATTTTCTATCCCCGGTCATGAATTCCATTGCACTAGAAATAGCCGCAGAAACTTTAGGGTTCGACCAGAACAAGTTATCTCTAACGGGAATGTAGAACTGAAAGGAACGTGCCCAGCTATTGTTATTTATACTGTTGCGTTCGCCTCTATCCACAGCTCTATCGGCACAAAACACGTATGCCGCTATCTCCAATAAATCAATTATTCTTGGTGGAAGGCTTTCAATATCATTTATAAACTTGTTGAAACCGATATTTATGTTTGCATCAAAATTCTCCAGGTCAAAATAAGATAGTTTTAAACTTTTTTCTTCTTTGTTTTCGGGAGCTACGGATAATTCTCCACAGAAAACATTAACCACAGAAGGCTGAAGATTCATAATTCATCAGCCTCCCTTCGAAATTCCTCTCGCATTTTTCCGAAGGAAACTCTTAAAAAATCAACTATTTCTTTTGTTGGCGGGATATTATTTTTAGCATAATTATTAAACCAGCCCGCCGCAAAGGATTGCATGATTTTTGAGGTTTCAAATGCATGATGTGAGATAGCTTCAGCTTGCTCAGATAGCTTTTTTGAAAAAACCTCTATTGATCGGTAATCATTAATTGTACTAGCTGCTTCACGTTCCAGATAATATTTTAAATAACGATCTGTAAAGGAAGCAAAAAAGCTGCGTGTAAGTTCACAAAAAGCAGCTCCTGAGCCTATATTACTCCAAATATTTGAAGGTTGCTCTCTAAATAGAGAGAGTTGATCGTCATGATTATTACGCTCATAAGCTGTTATTGTTTGCAATATTGCATCTCGAACCATTTTATTTGATTCAAGAGAACCATTCTCTGTGGTAATAAGGCCCTTTGCACTTCCCCAACAGGTATTCCAATACATAGACGGGCACGTTAGCGCCTTCCTTGATTTTTTTGGTCAGATCTTTCCGGACGATTTTTCCTGCGAAGGCATCACACAACAACGCATTTATGCTTTCGCCGTTCTCTTCAAACATAACCCGTCCTCCTAAAACTGAATGCTGCCGCCGAAAACAAGGTCAATGACAAACGGGATTCTGGCATATTCCCTGTTTACAAGCTCATCTTCGTCTTTGAGAATGAGATAATACTCCTTTGCCTTGTCATACGCCATATCCTTCAGCGTGAACTTCTCTTTATAGGTACGCTTGCCGGGATTACTACTAGTGCTCTCCGCGATGATGATATTCTCATTGGAAATCCTGTTTCCGGCCTCATCCGCGAAATACGCCGTCACACGAAGAGGAAGAAGCTTTTCACCTACCGGCTCATTCTGGAAGAAGGTCAGATGAGTAATGACGCTGGTGATTTTCCGGGACAGGTTGGTAAGATTCAACGACACCTTCTTCGCGCTCATGGAGCGGCTGAGGTTCTTGTCACTCTTAAACTTAACGACCGGTATAACGACCTCTTGCAGGCTTGTCCCGCCGTGAACATAGCAACTGCCGGAACCTTGCGCCTTAAAGCAATTAGTCGCACGAGGAATGATGGCGCGGATATCCGTCTTGTCTTTTGCCAGGTAATTCAGCGAAAACGCCTGTGTTCCCTGAATATGGACATCTGCTTTCGTCAAAATGAACCTGCGCTTCGATTCTATCCCGATAGCGTCTTCCCTGGGGGTCTTGTCTCTTTCCGCAAGAGGCGTCCGGCGGTAAATGTACCCATGATCCGCGGTAATCAGGATATTGATGGCGCTGATATTGTTCCTAAGCGCCCTGACAAGCCCGGAAAGCTCCCGAAAACACTTTTCCGTAGCCTCGAACACCTCATGCTCGGTGGCCGCGTTATCACCACGCGCGTCAATCGTATTGTGATAGATGTAGATGAGTTTCATGCCGGAAAACTTCTCCGCCATTTGCCGCTTTGTCAAGCTCATGACATTTTCATAGGTAATGGCAATAGACTCTTCCTTCACAAGCTTCAGGATTTTCTCCCGGTTTTCTGTTCCCTTGGTGGAGATGCCGTCGATGACGATATCCGCTTTATCCGTCACGGCAATGCTCTTATGCGGTAAAAGAGACGCCATTCCCAAGGGTGTGTAAGACGGAATCACACCCAGCATCACATCCAGCTTGCTGGTCCCCTTTTGTTCTCCGTTAAGCATGGCGTTCAATTCCACCGCCGATTCGTAGCGCAGGCCGTCCGAGATAATGACAACCAGCCGTTCATTGTCGGAAACAAAGCGCCTGACATACTTCTCATAGAAGCCCTGCTGCGGCGTAACGCCGGGAACCTGCCATGCTGTCCCGTCATCCAGAAACGCGCACCATTTCATGGAAAGCTCATTCAGATACCAATTGGTATAACAGTTTTCCACCTTTTCAAAAAGCGGAATAAAGCCGTCCTGCTCCGCCAGCTTGTCGTAGCTCAGCAGGAAATGCCGGTAACTGCCGTCCAGCTTGTAGTAGGCTTCCCGATAGTTTTCAAAAAGCTTCGCCATGGTAAGCCCCGGCAGGCCGGCGTGCTTCCGGCCAAGCTCCAGGAACTCGGAGGCGTACAATAAGGCGTCGTATTCTGTTTCAAATTGCGGATAGTAGCGCCGGTTTCTCCGGCTGTGGATGACCTTGCGGTATCGTTCGTATTCACCCGCCTGCAGGCTGATCCTCTCGCAAATCCGGCTGATGATGCTGTGGTCGAACTCCTCAAAGGTATCACAGTCGATGATCTCGTCAATGTTCCACTCCGGTATGCGCCCACTCAGGTTCAGTTTGTCCGCCACAAAGCCTGCAAGCTTGTTATACGCGTCCCAAAGCCGGGTATTCTTCATGAAGTTATCTACAAACACAAAGCAATTGGAGTTTGAGGACACATACGTCTGCCATTCCTTCGGCAAGTTGCCGTTGATACTGTGGGACAAATGCGTGACCAGCAGCATAATGGCCAGCTTTTCGAGGCTCTGTTCAGGAAAGTTATAGCCATAAGCCTTCTGGATCAGTGTCCATAGCGCGTCCACATTGCCAAACCTGGCAATGCTGTCGTATATTGCGGTTTCTCCGTTTGCCAGCTCAATCAACAGCTTTCTCACAACATGATCAAGATTGGGCGCGGGCAGCTTGCTGAGCGCTGACAATACCCCCACGTCAATTTTGGTCTCGGTATATGGCGCAAGCCGATACCCCTCAAACCGCTTGCAGCGTTCGCTGTTTCGGAAAAACAGCTTGTAACGCGCCACCACATGGCGCAGGGAGCTGTCGATCTTAAAGTTCAGCAGGTTCAGCGACGTTTCGTCGGTGGAAAAAGTCTGGCTGTACTTGATGGTGTCGGCCAGCCAGTTTTCCTTGTTCGCCGGACGGGGCAACGGGGAATAAACCAGCAGGTTGCCGGCCGTGTCGGTTTCCTCTATGTAGAGCTTTACGGCAAACATGTTGTTGTCATAAAGCTTGATGATCTTCACGCCTTCAAGTTCCAGGCTGTCGATATCCCCGGCGAAAACTCCTTCCTCATCGTACCAGAAGACGATGTTGCGGACGCTGCCCTGCGAGAGCTCGCGGGCAAACTGCCGCTCAAGGGCTTTTTTCACTTCGGTCAGGTTCATTTTTTCACCAGCCTTTACGGCTATACGCTTATTAACTGATTTTCGTATGCCAACTGATTATTCAGCACGGCAACTGTCAGATTCCACGTCTTAATTTGCCGTTTTAATTTCTTCTTCAATGCATCGTTTATTGGACTCAGCCAATCGATTTCATGACCGTTGATAACGAGTATAAGTTTTATTGCAATACGAGCATACTCCGCCTCATGAAAACAACGCGGCATTTCACCATCTTTATCCTCTTTTCTTTTTAATATGAATGCTTGTATTTATATTATACCTCAGCTCTTCCCAAATAAATCCATTTTCATCGTTTTGCCGTCATCCCTCGGCACTTCGACACCCTGGAACTTGGCGTAGTTCACCGTCACGCCGTCGTCAAGGTCAAGCTCGATAGCCTGATGCGCGATGTGCGCCACAACCTGATCGTACGCCCGGCGCTCTTCGATCTTCTTTCGCAGGGCTTCGATTTCCTTGCGGTAGGCCGCTTTTTCACCGGCGTTTTCCGTGATGCCGGTGAGCATCTGAAGCCGCCCGGTTTCCGACCGTATTCGACACACTCCAGGATTATGTTGTTTCCTTCAAACTTGTACCGCCGTCCGCAAACCATGTACCATGTGGAGTTACTTCAAAAGTTCTTGCTTCTTGCAGAAGAGAGCCGGGAGCCCAGGCCAAGCCTTCGCTTTTAATATTCTGGCCGGCGCCTTTTACCATATCCCAATTTCTCCCCACCAGTGGTTCTAAAAAACCCCGGCAGGGAACTTTTTCAGGGCTTAACACATGGCCCCAAAGGGGTTCATCCTGACCAAGACCGATGCGAACCACCTCTTTGTCCGGGCGCCACCGTCCGGGGAAACCGGGCAGCGTGATCGCCTCATTTCCATCGCTTCCCAGGATCTGCTCAGGAATCCCTTGTAGTTCCAGCAGCCCAAATCCATATTTTCGCTCTCCACCGATCTGAAGACGCTTGACCAGCTCGGCAAAGTTAACTTCACTGTTTGTATCGTTTTGGGACAGAACAATACCCCCGTCTTTTTCAATTACTTGAAATACCGCTGTTTCAGCAGGTTTTTTTATCCATAATAGTCCCCTTAAATACACAGGGGTAAAGTTATCAGCATCAGTGCGTGATGAAATAAGGTATGGATTGATAAACTCCACTTGATGCAGCAAACCCTCCTCAGCGGTAAAAGTTTCCGGTTTGACCGCGGTGGAAGCCATGGAACTAAAAAAGTACTTTTCAAAATCCCGCCGGGTTAAAAGCTTGTCCGCCAGGCCGAATTTCAGCCCTTCTCTTTCGGTGTAACGGGGGAGATAAAGCGTATCGCCTCCGGTGTAAAGGTAGAGATTGCTAAAACGAAAGACTTCTTCCAGGGCTTGGCCTGTTTTCAAGTAATCGGACAAAGGAAACAAAGGTGCCAACTTTGCCGTCAGCGCTCCCCAGACGAGCTTGCCCGGAGCATAAGGGCGGGTGCGGAAAAGGTGCATTGTTTTGTGAAAGCCAACGTGCAAAGGGGAGCGAAGACGGAAGGTCCAGGTGTAAAGACTCCAGCTCATTCTGCCTCACCACCGCTTTTCAGCCGCTGCCCCGCGCCTTCTTTTTTAAGCGCCTTGGCATGATAACGGGCATAAATAAGTGTTTTTTCAATTAAAAAAATTGCAAGGAATAATTCGTCCAAATTTGATAACAAGCCGTTTTCTTTACTTAGCTCAGCTGTCAGATCGGCCGGAGAATTATTTAGTAATTAACTTTTGTTCTTTTAGCAAGTTGAAAATGTTGTTTTTAATTTCTCCAGTCCCTTTTTCCTCTTTGCGTGATAATATTTTGTTGGTTTTTTTCCCACAGAACCTTTCCGCCGCCGTAGCGCAGCCAGTTTTTCACTGCGGGAGCTATGGGGACCGAGCCGGATTTTATCCAGTTATTCATCTTAAAATCTTTCGTCCAACCCCGGTAATAATCGTTTTGACCTCTTTTTCCCCGTTCTCTAATTCCATCCAC
>NZ_MVQM01000124.1:0-30004 GCF_002067195.1 Pelotomaculum sp. PtaB.Bin117
CTCGTAACCTCCGTTCGACTTGCATGTGTTAAGCACGCCGCCAGCGTTCGTCCTGAGCCAGGATCAAACTCTCCATTTAATATAGAAAATTTGATTTGCTAGCTCGCTTTTTTTTCCTCGGAATGTACTGCTCGCTTCTTGCTTTCGCTTCGACGAGAGTTCATGTGTTTCTTGATTTCCATCCATCCACTGTTTAGTTTTCAAAGACCTGTTTTTTTGTCCACCGTCTTTTGAGCGGCGACAAAAGTAATTTTATCACTTTTCACCGGCACGTGTAAACAGGTATTTACTGGTTCAATTAACTTTTATTTTACCCGCGCCGCAACGTTTATAACTTTATCATAAGCCGTCGTATTCTGTCAAGGCCGTTTTATAATATTTTTAGCATAAATAAATATTTTTATTTGCCGGGTACGTTGCCTAAAATACCGCCTGGCAACGTTACGAAGGTATCTGGAATACTTCCGACGATGATATTCTCCGTCAACGGCATTTGAGTGGATATTAGCGCTTCACCGGATTTAGAAGGCACCACGATGCGCACGTTGGTATCCAGGTTGAGGTAGATTGTATGCTTGGTCTGGTTAATCCCGGCAGACTCGAATTTATCAGTAATATTAAACTTGACCGATCCCACCTGCATAATACTATATCTTAATCTAGGCCCTCTATTAGCAAAAATAGGGAAACCGAATACTTGCCCAATGGGTATACTAAAAGACTGCCGCCTCAGGTTTTCTAATGTTTCTTGCACCGCCATCGAGGTGTTTGACGCAATCCTGTTCACTTTAAGCGTATCAGCCTGCATCAAGGTTATTCTGCCCTCATTGTCCTTATGAATATAAATCAAATCCTGATAACGGATGTTTTCTTTCATCGCTTCTTCCTGTAATGACTCCTGTATTGCCTCGGTAACCAGCTGCACAGTTTTAACTTCAGCTATGTTAAAAAAAACATCTCTTAATTTTATATCCAACAACATTAATATTCCTATCATTGAAATACTGACAGCAGTAATAATAAAAATTTGCTTATAAGGTCGTCTCCTTTTAAACACGCGCTCACCCCCGGGACAGCGTCAACCTTTTTACCCAAACATGCCGGCGATAAAAAACACTTCTCCATTAATTTTATGATTAACGAGGCGAAACGATTGCAAAAAGGGAATAAAAAAGATCTCCATATCAGAGATCTATAACATATCAATTAGGATAAATTATACAGGATTAATTAACGATAAACTGATGATAAACCTTTTTCCCTTTTCTAATCATCATTTTTCCATCAATAAAATCCTTTTTCGTCAGTGTTAAAAAAATATCCTCCACTTTGTTGCCGTTAACCGACACGCCCCCTTGAGTAATCAACCTTCTTCCTTCTCCTTTGGAAGAAATTAAACCTGCCAAAATCATTACCTCTAAAATCCCTATGCCTCCGGACACCTGCTCCCCGTTTAATGCAGTCGTGGGCACGTTTTCAAAATTATCTCCGGCGCCAAATAAAGATTCGGCCGCGCTCCTGGCTTTGACAGCTTCATCCTCTCCGTGAATAAGCTTAGTAACCTCATAGGCCAGCACTTTCTTTGCCTCATTTATTTGTTCTCCCGGTAAACCGCCAAGCCTCCTAACCTCCTCCATCGGCAAAAAGGTTAACAGCGCCAGGCAGTTTTCCACGTCCGGATCATTGATATTTCTCCAGTATTGATAGAATTCATAAGGGCTGGTTTTCTCGGCATCCAACCATAGAGCTCCGGTTTCTGTTTTTCCCATTTTTTTACCTTCACTGGTTGTAAGCAGCGTGAACGTCAAACCATAGGCTTCCACTCCTGCCTTTCTTCTGATCAAGTCTGTTCCCGCCAGAATGTTGGACCATTGGTCGTCCCCGCCTAACTGAACAACACAATTATACTTTCTGTACAGCTCCAAGAAATCGTACGCTTGCATCAACTGATAATTGAATTCTAGAAAAGTCAGGCCTCTTTCTAATCTATTCTTATAGCTTTCCGCGGTAAGCATTCTGTTGACAGAAAAATATATGCCTATTTCCCTGAGAAAATCTATATAATTTAACTGCAGCAGCCATTCCCCGTTATCAACCATGATGGCCCTTTCTTCGCTAAAATCAATAAATCTTGACAATTGTTTTTTAAAACACTCAGAATTGTGCCGGATAGTTTCCGGCGTCATCATTTTTCTCATGTCGGTTTTGCCGCTTGGGTCCCCCACCATGGCCGTTCCACCGCCGATTAAAGCGATAGGCCGGTGACCTGCTTTCTGCATATAGGCCATTACCATCAGTTGCAAAAAATGTCCCACATGCAAGCTGTCCGCGGTGGGGTCAAAACCTATATAAAAAGTAACTTTTTCATTTTTTAATAAATTGATTAAAGGCTCCTCGTGGGTCATTTGTTTGATATATCCTCTTTCCAGCAAAGTATCGTATACGCTGCCCATATCCTGCCCTCCACAAATATTTGCATTTTTATAATAGTATATATACAATCCCGGCTGTTATCAAACATTTTCAAAACAACTCCGGCATATCACCTATCCAATTCACCAAAAGTGATAATTATCCCCATTCAACATACCTCCATCATTGTTGACTGCCTGCTTAAAAAAGTAAAGGTTCCGGCCTGTCACAGCGAAACCTTCGACCAAGGAATGAATAAATTTGAGATACATCATTTATTTAAACATATATTATCCCTTCATCAAAAACAGTTAAATTCTCAAAACCGTCTTTTGCAACTAAGAAGGTGTTCTCAACCCCAACCGCGCCATCGGGAAAGACGAATTTTGGTTCGATTGCGATAACCATTCCTTCTTCCAGCGGAGTATTAAATCCATGCGCGATCACCGGAAGTTCATCCAGTTCGATGCCGATGCCGTGGCCGACAAATGCCACAGGCTCGGGGAAGCCCAAAAAATGCTTTCCATACGCGCTGTCTCCGGCCATTTGCCTTGCCGCATCGTATAGCTCGCCGCAAGCCACCCCCGGCTTGGCAATCTTCTTTATCTCTCTCAAAATATCAACCGCCAGTGCGTGGGCCCCGGCCAGGTGTTCCGGCAGCTTTCCGAGGCAAAATACTCTGGTCTGGTCTAACATATACCCGTCAAAAACAAAACTATAGTCTAGCAGCACCGGCTCGTTACGGCCAATCAATTTAAAGCCGGAACCCTGCGCAAACGCCGGACTAACCCCTTTTCCGCCCACAGAACCGTCGAAATAGCTGGGGGACGTATTTTGACCAGATAACAAATGAACATAAAACAATTCTTGATTTAATCCCCGCACCCTCATTATACCGGAGTGTCCTTTTTCTCGTGAAACCGCCGCGACAATTCCGGTCAGTTCCAACTCAGAAATACCTTCCCGGATGTTCTGCTTAACCAGAGAAAATATTTCCTCGTGGAGTTTCGCGATATCCTGAAGAATTTCTATTTCATAAGGCGATTTAACCATCCGCACAATGCGTATAAGCTGGCTTATATCAACCACCCGGGCCGGTTCAACCAGCTTTTGGTAACGAATATACTGGCTTGCGGGCAACACATCCAGTTCGAAACCCAATGTTTTTAACTGCCCGTAGCCGTATTTCTGCAATACGGCGTTAAATTCCTTCAGACTGTCCAGGCCGATGACATTATCCATGGGGGATTCTTCTCTAGCCCGCTCCAGGCTTTTTTTGACCATTAACAATGGCTTGCCTTCGGAAGGCACAAAAAGATGAGAACGTTGAATGGTACCCGTAAAATAAAAGAGGTCGGCGTTCTGAATTATTACTGCCCCATCAATATCATGCTGCTTCATAGCGTTTTGCAGTTTGGCAATCCTGTGGTCCAACTCAGATTTTGGTGTGTAACGCAAGGCTTATACCTCCTCTCGGCAAATATAGTACGACATTAAAAATAATACTGAAACTACATTACTATATTTATTTTATTTTGGCAATTAATATATGTTTAGTTATTGTTTTAAAGGAATACTTTCATTTTGTGATATAGTATTACTAACGGGTACGCGCTTGGCACAGTATATCAACCCGGATTATATACGGACAAAAACGAAGGGAAACACATGGACAGAAGTAACAAAGAATTAAAAGTCATGCTCATGCTCATTGAGCATGGTGTCAGCCGGGATTACGCCATAGTCGCAGTAAATGAAATATGGAGCGAGCAGGATTTGGATGAGATTATTTCTTTACCGCCCGACAAAGTGGCGGAAATAGCTCAAGATTTAAAGGATTTGTAAGTTGTCTCATAGGACTCCAGCGTTCTTTGCAATATTGTCAGAACTTCAGATTTAGTAATAAATTGATCCGGCTTAAAGGTGCCGTCAGGATATCCGGTTATAATGCCCCTGGCCGCGGCGGCTTTTAAGCCAAGCGCCCATGCGGGCAAATCATCTGTAAAGTCAGTATTTTGTTCTGATATGGGAAATAGTCTGCCCACTGCGTTAGCTGCTTCCGCTCTGGTCAAATAATTACCCGGTTCAAGTAAATTTTGGTAGCCGACAATAACCTCCGAATCTATGAGAGGCTTTATTTTATCCAGATCCTGCGGAGATATTTCGCTCAAGTCCAAGAAACGCTCTGCAAGAATTTTATCGTCCTGGACAATCTTTAACGGACACGAGGGAAAAGGCACAGTCAAATCAGCCAGACTCTTAAAAAAATCCAGCCGCGTAACTTTTTCATCAGGATTTTTATTATACTCTTTCGCAACATCAATTAATCGAGATACTCTAACCCTACTATAGTTTTCCTTATTAAAAACAAAGTCCAATACCATAATTTTACCGGCGGTGTCAATATTTCCAACTTCTATAATAATGGAGCGGGGTGTACCGGAGATGAATTTGATCCCCGGTTCATTTTTGGTGTCCTGTATCTGATTTTTTTCGCCATCCAAGAAATCGGGCCATTCAACGTAATTTTTATAAGTTTCAGCGGTAGGAGTACGCATGTAGCATGCGCCAACGGGTAAGGAAACCATCACTTTATTCCCGGGTTTTACCGGAACACTTACATCTTTTTTCCCGGTTATCCTTAAAGTTCCCAATACCCTATTTTCACCGAATGAAACCTTGGGAGTCGACATTACCGTATTAACCGTATTTCCTTCGCTTGTTTTTTCACCGATACTGTCGGGATCGGAAACAGTAACGACAATATCACTAGCGGCAATGCCTACTGACGGTACACCAAGCGAAATCAAGCATAAAGCCGGTAAAACCATCAATGTCAAAATTCTTCTGAGCTTGGTATACACCCTAATCCCCCCATTTAACTTGCCTTTTATATCTAATTTTACCACACCTCCCAGGAATAATAAAAGAGCCCGAAGGCTCAAAATTATTACCCCAAAATCCTTATGGTTCCACGATATCCTTGCCTGTACTTAAAAACACCTTCTTGCCGCGCATGTAACTTTGCACATCATTCAGGGTCTCACCAAAGCGTTGAAAGTGCACTATTTCCCGCTCCCGGAGGAACTTAAGCACATCGGTGACTAAAGGATCATCGCTCAAATGAATTAAGTGCTCGTAAGTAGCCCGTGCTTTTTGCTCGGCATCCATATCTTCGGTCAGATCAGCAACCGGGTCGCCGGTGGCAGCGACATAAGAAGCTATCCAGGGCACGCCGTTAGGGTCGCTCCAGAACAAGGCGGTGTCATGCTGGGCGTAATGCCCGCCCAGCCCGGCGGCCTGCATTTGCTGGGGACTAACTCCCCTGGTTAGCTTATAAAAAATCGTAGCAACAATTTCCATGTGAGCCATTTCTTCCGTACCTATGTCCGTTAAAAGCCCTTTAGCCTTGTCTGTAGGCATGGTGTATCTTTGGTTCAGGTATCGTAAAGACGCTGACAACTCCCCGTCCGGCCCGCCGGACTTATGGTTTTATATGCCCCTAGATGTGAAACCTGGCATTAATAATATTGCCGTTATCGTCAATATATATCTCACTAAAGTGACCGATAAGGGTGAACTTTGTGTTCATCGGAAGTTCGTTGATATTTTCGATGTGGCCTCTTATTGTCTCAAATAATTCGTTAACCAAGTGTTCGGCGCTATCCAACCTTTCGAGTTTTTGATTTAAACTATCAATGCTCAGTTGAAGTGTGTTTTTTTCTTCCCTTAGTTCAATCATCCTTTCCTTGTACTCTTCCAAATTGATGATATCCTGCTCATATGCTAATTGTTGTTTTTTAATGGCCTCGATTACCTTCTCCAATTTAAGTCTATGCTTTTCCCTTTTATTTATAAGGCCGTGCGGGTCGTCAGAAAAAAGATTTATATTTCTTTTCATAGTATTTAAAAGTTTATCCTTATCCATGAAAAAGGATTTAATATAAAAAAGCAGCTTATCGTCAATGGCTTGCATATCCCAACTTTTTATCTTCCCTCCGCACTTTCCATTAACGCCCAAGCACCTGTAATAATATCTATACTGACTATTTTTTTTCTTTTTCTTGAGTTTAATCTTAAATCCATATATTTTACCCTTGCAGGTTGCGCACCTTAATATACTTGAACCAAGGTACTTTCTATCGCATGACCACTCATGCCGATATTTTTCTTTCCTATGCTCCATTACCATTTGTATTCTATTAAATTCGTCATTAGTTATCAAGGGCTCATGTGTGTTTTCCCGGATTATCCACTCCTCCCGGGGGCGGACAACTCTTTTCTGCCTGCCTTTACTGTCTCTAATTAAGGTAGTGACGTTATAGATCGTGACTCCCAGGTAAACCGGGTTTGAAAGTATTGTCCTTATGGAGTTAGTGGACCATTGGCCACCTCTGCGGGTTTTGATACCTTGTTCATTTAGCCATTTGGCAATTTTTAGTTGACCCCAACCGCTTAAGAAATTTTCTACTATCTGCCGATAAGTAGTTGCGGTTTCAGGGTTTACAACAAGTTTCTGTCTGTCCTCACTTAACATGTAGCCATAGGCAGGCAGCGGAACATTTGTTTTGCCTTCTTTTGCTTTGATCAACTGGGTTACTCTAACCCGGGAACTAGTGGTTTTTCTTTCTTTCTGCGCTAAGGCGCCGTGTAAAATAAGGAGAAACTCATCGTCGTCGGTCCGGCTGTCGTAATTCTCCTTAATTGATATAAAAAAAGCGCCATAATCTGATAATGTGCGCTTAATGGTAATAATATCCATGACATCCCTTGAGGTACGCGCAATCTCTTTGGATACGACACCTTTGATTTTTCCCAGCTTAGAGTCCTCGAACATATGGTTGATTTCATTCCTGAGATAGGTATATTCACCCGATTTAACATCTATATATATTTTGGTCAGCTTATATCCGTTAACTTCGGCCCATTGCTCAAGTAATTTCTTCTGGTTACCAATGCTTGATTTCTGACTGTCCTTTTTAGTTGATATTCTTATATAACCCCCGATTTCAAGTCCTTTCTCTTCAAGAGTTTTTTTTGCATCTTCGTGCTTTGGATAATTTTGTCCTGTTATGTGAGGGGGGATAAACATACCATCACCCTTTTAGCTGATCCTGAACTTCATTAAGGTTTTTCTATTTTTGGGTTTTGAGGAACCTTATCGGACTTTGGCTTCTGCCATTTTTTTCAAGGGCCATTTTAATAAAAATTTTAAGCATGCTTTCATAGATATCGTTAGGCATTTCCACTGTCTGTTTTATCACCTGGCTCATAAATACCACCCCCTGTAATTGCAAAATATTCTGTTTGTATTTAAAAAGTGCATCATAAAAATTTCTCTCGTATATACAAAAACCCCCGGGAAAAACCCGGAGGTCAATAATTTAGGTTAGATAAAGTTATTAGCTTTCGTCGTAAATTAATTATAAGTTTTGGTTAACAACTACGCGCGAGTCAACGGCTAGCATACCTTGCGGATAGGCAAATACAGGGTTTAAATCGATCTCTTTAATCCGGGGCTCTTTCTCCACTAGCCTGGAAACCTGAAGGATGATGCCGGTTAGCGCGTTGATGTCGACCGGCGGGCGGCCGCGGTAGCCTTTTAAAAGAGCGCTGCCCTTAATCGAATTAATCATATCTGTCGCGTCCTTTTCCAGCAACGGAACCTGGCGGAAGGTAACATCATTAAACAATTCCACCAGGGTCCCCCCCAGACCAAAAGCGACCACCTGACCAAACTGCGGATCAGTAGTCATACCGACGAGTAATTCCAGGCCAGGTGAAGCCATGGGCTGAACTGTCACCTGCGCTCCCGGATCAATCAGCCTGGCCTTTTCCATAATACCACGGTAAGCCAAGTGCACAGCTTCCTCATCTTTCAGTCCCAGGCGAACACACCCGGCATCAGTTTTATGGGTAATAGCCTGCGAGCGCACTTTGAGCACCACCGGAAATCCGGTTTCTTTCGCAATTCGCACGGCTTCGTCCTCACCGGACGCCACCCGGCATGAGTTTACCGGAATACCAGCCGCCATTAACAGCGCTCCCGCTTCATCCTCAAACAGCAGATTCCGTCCTGACGCGATGGCGCGGTCAACAATCTCATTAACTGTCACGGTCAGCACCACCTTTGCGCAGCATGCCGTAATGCACCAGCGCCGCTGCCGCCACAGCGGTTTTTTCCGGCGCGGTGTAAAGCGGCACACCGGCATTTTGCATGAAATCCTGATCCGCCCGGCACCCCTGCCAGTTCCCCACAAAATTAACAATTAACGGTTTTTCGTATTTCTTATGCGCATTGATTAGTTCAATCGCGGGAAGCTCCCAGGTTTTATGCAGGCAGTACACCGCGAGAAGCAAATCAACGTTGTCGTCTGCCAGCATCGCCTCAGCCAGACCGCCATAAGTCGGGCGGCTAAAGCCCAGGCCGGCCGCATCAAGCGGGTTTTTCAGGACAACCGGCGGATTGTCCGAACCGATAATCTGCTTCACCCGGCTGATGGTTTTTTCATGCAAGGGTGGAATGACACATCCGGCCGGCGCCAGGTGATCAATCATGACAACACTCGGCCCGGCGGTGTGCGTCAGAATCCCCACCCGGTTACCTTCCGGCAGCGGTTGGAGCGCCAGAGCTTTACAGGCGGCAACCAACTCGGAAACATTGTTTACTGTAAAAACCCCGTACTGATGTAAAATATCCTGGTATAGTTGAAAAGATCCGGCCGAACTGCCCGTATGGGTCTGCGTGTAGCGGTCGGCTTCCGCCAGCCGCCCGGCTTTGTAAACCACCACCGGTTTTTTCCGGGCCACCCTGCCGGCTGCGCGAACGAACCGGCCGGCATCGGCGGAGCCTTCAATAAACACCCCGATGACGGCAGTTGAATCATCGTTTTCCAAGTAATCAAGACAATCGGTGAAACCCAGGTTGGAACAGTTGCCCACTCCGATAAACTTGTTTATGCCGATCCCTTCGTCAACAGCCAGGTGAATGGTTGTCAGCCCGATCCCCCCGCTTTGTGAAATTATTGATACTTTTCCGGCGGGTATTTTGAGCGGGTAAAAGGTACTGTAGAAATTACCGTCGTTGTTAATCATACCGAGAGTATTCGGACCAATCATCGGCAGCCTGTATTTTTCAGCCGCCGCAATCAGGCGTTTCTCAAGATCGCGCCCGACCTCTCCCGTCTCCCTGTAACCACCGGCATTGCATATAACCCCTCGCACGCCGGCGCGTCCACATTTCTCCACAGCTTCTACCGTAGCGTCCTGATTTAAGCAGATCACCGCCAAATCAACCGGCTCCGGTAAATCCTCCAGACTTTTATAAACCTTGCACCCGAGCACCTGTTCATGACGTGGGTGGATCGGGTAAACCTTCCCCGTAAATCCACCATGCAAAATGCTTTCAAGAACATTGTAACCAACCCGGTCAGGGGTATCGGTAACACCAAACACAGCCACTCGCCTTGGATAGAAAACAGGACGCAGATCCACCGGCCTCGTGCCAGACATGGTACTCGCCTCCCCGCGATAAAGTATGTAATGTTGATAAGATACATATAATGCCATCCTGTTGTCAAGACATGGGAATATTTTTTTATTGATAATGGAGGCCTTCCTGAAAAAACAGGAGGTATTTTTTAAAAAAGCAAGACTGCTCAAATTTCTAATTTATTCATAAATTAGAAAGACGGGAGATAAATAATATGATACTCCTTAGGGAGGGTTAAAAATGTTTCGCAGAACATTCTGTTTAAATAATAACCGGTTTACCGTGATAAAGCCAAGGAAGAGACAAGACCCTGATTACCATGATTTTGATCCGGAAAGCGCCGTTGCAGCCGATTCCCCGCGAGACATTCTCTTCAAGCCATATATCAACGTGCCCCAAAATCAATTAGACGCTGCAATTCTAGCTGAAATGAACAGCAAAAAAATTGTTGGTGTGGCCGCCGCCTTTATTAGAGATAATCGTGTGGTTTGGGCGAACGGCTATGGTTGGTCTGATCTGGAAAAAGAAAAGCTAGTCACCCCTGATACTATTTTTAGAATCGCGTCAATTTCCAAAACCATTACTGCCACCGCTTTAATGCAACTTTGGGAGTGCGGCTTATTCAACCTTGATGACGATATAAGCATTTATCTGGGTTATATGGTCAGAAACCCAAAATACCCTAGCGCAAAGATAACTTTCAGGATGCTTCTCACTCATACTTCCAGTATTCTAGATTTTGGCGGTTACGAGCAGGCGTTAGGTTCCCCGCAACCACCACTTTTAAGAGATCTTTTGGTTCCCGGCGGGAAAGCATACAGTGAAAAGACCTGGGGGGACTTTTTGCCCGGAACCCAATTCGTTTACTCTAATTTTGGTTTCGGCATCATCGGCGCATTGGTCGAAATGATCTCAGGCAAGCGTTTCAACGATTATACCATTCGTCATATCTTTTGGCCATTGGGAATGGACGCGGGTTATAACGCTGCTGACATAGTAAATTTCCATAAAATTGCCGTTCTATATAAAACCAGCGGCGGCGGCAAGTTTTATCCTGCATGCGACTATTTCCAAACAGGCGAGAGACCCGCCAGAAAAGAATACAAACTGCCGCTGGGAAACTACTATATCGGTCCAGCCGGGGCGGTAAGAGCGAGCGTATTGGATCTGTCAAAATTCATGATCGCCCATATGAATGGGGGACTCTACGGCGGAGTTCGCATTCTCCAAAAACACACCGCGGATTTAATGCACCAAATGCACTGGTATGGATACGGGATGGAGGGTTTCTTCAGATATATTGGTCTGAGCTTTCATATTACAGACGCCCTGGCGGAACGAAGACTAACGGGGCATGCCGGTGAAGCCTGCGGTCTGGTTAGTGATATGTACTTTGACTGTGATGAAAAAATCGGGGTTATTTTTATGACAAACGGTGGTTACTATGAATTTCTCAGCAGCGGTTACACGGATATAGAAGAGGCTGTAATAAACACCTTGTTTAAGACATTTGCCGGTCCGCCAGGATCAACGATTAGAGTCATTACCACCATTCTCAATGATAATAAAATTTTAGTTAATGGAAGAATAATTTTTTATCCGGTTCTGCCTGACCTGGGTATGGAGGATTTATACGTTCCCGCGATAACAATCGCAGACGCGCTTGAAACGACCATTGAGTTCGATAAAGAAATCGACATGCTGATACTGACAAAAGGCGTAACAGTAATCCGCGCGAAAATTGGAGACGCGCGGCTTGAGGCAAATCACAACACCATTGCGTTAAGCAGTCAAATATATCTCAAGCATGGCTTTGTAATGCTACCCTTAATCATAGTCTCAAAATTACTTGACGCTTGTGTTTATTGCAACCCGGTAATGAATGAAATAAATATAACTCTGCGACCCTGAGCGGATAAACTTATAAATTATACAGAACGGGGATGGCGGCTGATAATGTCGTTTTGAGTATCTGCAAAAAATGAACAAAAAAATAATTACCGAAAAACTGTTTTAATTTGAAGGAATTCTGAAGGATATGTGGTAATGTGGTAATATTGAAAGAAATTCTCCGAGCCTGTTTAGCCTAAGCGAAAAGTATGGATAACAGGCCGTTAGGGTATATTGGGAAACCAGTATGCCTCCCCAGTCAATAGTAACAACCTTTTTAGTGGATCTTCTGTGATATCATTGCCCGTTTTTTTAATGAAGAGCTAAATATTTTTTATACAAGGAAAATGTCATGCGGGGTAGAAGTATATTACGGGCTTTATTATTGCAAAACCACAAAGACAAAAGTGAGCACACTATATTATTTTATTGGCCTTCAAGCGGAATACCGCTAACAGTACGTAAAGAAATGGGTGGGACTAGTTTATGGAAAAAATTAATGCGATGTATTTTAGCCCTACTGGTACAACCCAAAAGATCGTATCCGGGCTGGCCGGAAAGATTTTAGAAAATGCCGGCGGGCAAACAGCGGTAAACATTATTGATTTTACCCTGCCGGGAGTTAGAAAAGAAACAGTGTCTTTTACTGCGGAAGACCTGGTCGTGATTGGAGTGCCGGTCTATGCCGGCAGAGTGCCAAACATATTACTGAAATATATGAATTCTATTACAGGTAACGGTGCTCTGGCGGTCGCTGTGGTTTTATACGGTAACAGGGATTATGACGATGCTTTGATTGAGCTGAAAGATATTCTGGAGCTAAACGGCTTTAAAGTTATTGCCGGGGGCGCATTTATCGGGGAACACTCGATCTCCAAAATTCTGGCTAAAAACCGGCCTGATGAAAAAGATATGGCGGTAATAAATGATTTTGCTAGTAAAATATATGCCAAAATTACCACTGGCAATAATCTGCAAAGTGTCATGGTAAAAGGAAATAAACCTTATCGCAAATATTACATGCCTATAGATGAACATGGCATGCCTGTGGACTTTAGAAAGTTTGTCCCAAAAACAAGCAGCGATTGTATGGATTGTAAGCTCTGTCCAAGTATCTGTCCGGTCGGTTCCATTAATTATGAAGATGTTTCTAAACTGGATGGAATTTGTATTAAATGCGGCGCCTGCGTGAAAAATTGCCCCAATGAAGCCAAATATTTTGACGATAAGGATTTTTTGAGACATAAGCATGAACTGGAAGTTGAATTTGCAGAACGCAAGGAGCCGGAGTTATTTTTATAATCATCCACTTTTTTGCCGTGGTAGTATCTACGTTGGCAATGTGGGACTAATAATTGTCAGTCGAACCGTCCCCCTGACACTCCCTTAAAACCATAAGTCCGGCCCGCCGTATTGAGTAATAATCACTTTAGCCAGTTTGGGATTGGGACCGGAAACCCTTACCGGGTATTCTAATTTTTTTTGATAAACCCACATCAATTAATCCCTTCCTTACGTCAAGATTTACATTTCCCAAGGCCAGGGGGAGTTGATCCACTGCCAGGGGTACTGACTGGTAGCCATTCCGAAATGAAATAGCGGGCCACAGTATTGCTCATATGCCTCAATACATTTTCTTAACTGGGGTACAACCGAATTGTATAAGTTCAGAGCCTGCTGGTCATCCGGATGTGTATCCAGGTATAAGTTCAATTCAATGGCAGTAAACTCCAATTCCTGTATCTTCAAAAGCAGTTGCATTTGTTGATTATACACATTTTCGGTTTTTACCTTGTCTTCTTGCTTATTATCCATTTGATTCACCTCTTCATTTAACCTGGATAAGGAGATACCAGTTCGGGGAAAAGAGTACCATGCGCTAAAGCTTCTGCCGGGCTAAAGACCTGCCCCATATGCTGCCAGGGAACATAGGCGCGGGCTAATTGTAACGGTGGCATCGCGCCGCCGGGGTAGGATAGTTTATCTGGAATTCCCGGCATATTCGGTGCAGGGGGGTAATTTAACGACTGACGATATTGATTAAAATACATGGAAAAACCTCCTTGCAAAGTTAATTTATCTTATGAATGAATCACCTAATTTGTACACATCGCAACCCGTGGTGTTATTTGGTAATATGTATTTAATTACTCTAACGCTGAACCAATATTCTTTTAAATACGTCTAAAAATAAAAAGAGGGCAATAAATAATGAACAAATATTTATTACATGAGTTAAGCAGTTCTAGGTAAATAACACCGGTCCCACAACCGTAAAAGATGAGACCGCCTTTACCAAGGGTAGAGAGTTTTGCATAAACAGCTCGAAGTAATACCTTCGGGTTGACCTTCTTATATTGCTCTTTATGTGATGTCGGATCAATTCAGAAGGGGAGAATCAGATGTAAAATCAGCATCTTTGGTTCTGGCAGGGATAGCCATAAAATAATAAGGGGATGACCATAACAGTCACCCTCTTTATCCCCGGCAGAACCCTGCCAGGCGCTCGGGTTGCTCTCCAGCATTGCCCTTATCCTCCTGATAGGAAAGATCCATTTATAGCTTGCCCGTTACAGCGGAATCAAACCATTTACTATACATCCTTTTTCGGAGCGGAGCAACGCCTGTTCGAATATATTGAGCTGTTCTATAACCGGAAACGAATCCACTCGACGATTGGCTATGTTTCCCCGCACCAATATGAACGTATGTATTACAACAGCCATGTTCAGGCAGTATCGTAGGAGACTTTACATGGAGTGGTGGGCATGATAGGCTGTTTGCCACGCGATGTTGCTTCTACCAAACCATCGCCCTATCGCGGGAAATCATGCCCACAGAGGCTCCATGTCAAGCCGACGTCTTGCAGGCGCTAAAATCCTTTTTTCTTTTGTGTCTACTTTCTTGACATAATACCATTATGCTTTTCTAACGTTACATAAAAAAGCTTTGTATTCGGGAACAGCGACGTTAGGACAAGCGACAAAAGGTGTTAATTCGTTCCCAATGGCTCCCTGGGATAATCCCATGAAGCCCCAGCTCCATGGCAAGGAAACAATTTCTATGGGACTGCCGTTTACATTTAAAGGTTTAACAATCGGTAAAACATTGGCCTTTAATTTTATTTCCGACCGGGCGCTGCTTACAATTATGTCATCTCCAGGTTTTATTCCCAGCTTACCGGCTAAAGTTGGCGATATGGTGGCAAATTCTTCCGGCATCAATTCTACCAGCATGGGGCTGTATCTGGTTCTTACCCCGGTTTGATAATGTTCAATGTAATGGACGGTGGTAGCCACGTAAGGGAACTCTTTGCTGCCGGTTTCGGCCAATTTAGCAAATTCGCCTTTCCATCTATAAGCCACAGGGTTATTTTGCTGCTTACTCATTAAATTTTTCACCGGACTTTCCACCGGTTCATAGTGTTCCGGCATAGGACCTTCTTTCAAGCCGGAAGGAACAAAAAAGCGTGCCTGCCCTTCAGGAAGCATAATAAAAGGAGCATTGGCTGTCTTTTCCGGTGGTATCGGCGCTTTTGTAGTCGCGTCCGTGATGCCGAAATCGGGAACATCGTTGGTAATCCACTTTGTTCCGTCCCAGGCCATCAAGGCTTTATCCTTTTTCCATGGCCGACCGGCCGGGTCAGCCGAACAACGGTTATAAACAATGTGCCGGTTCAAAGGCCAGACAAAGGTCCATTTCGGATATACCCCAAGCCCGCTTTTATCCTCCGTGCCGTGCCTTTTGGTAGCGGGCACCTTTAACAACGGGTTCTGCTCTTGGGGGTCAACGTAATAATAACCAGCGTAAATCCATACACCGCAGGCCGTAGAACCATCATCTTTAAGGTCGCCAAAAGTACCTAAAACCCGACCGTCCGCCACATTATAACCGTTAATTTCAACCGCTATTTTTTCTATATCCGGCTCGTCCTGTCCCGGCTTATCATAATTCCAAACCATGTTTAAAATAGGATCGGTAAATTTGCCGCCGCTCCGGTATTCCTGGCGGACAGCTTTAAATATCCGGTCAGCAATCCAGAGATCGCTTTTTGCCTCGCCGGGCGGTTCAACAGCCTTCCAGCGCCATTGAACATGGCGTGAACTGTTTGTTCTCGTGCCTTCTTTTTCGTAAATGTGAGCTGCCGGCAACAGGAAAACTTCGGTTTTTATATCCGCCGGGTTTACTCCCGGACGCTTCCAGAAAGCGGCTGTCTCGTTTTCAAATACATCAACGCAGACCATCCATTCCGCTTTCTCCAGGGCCTTGACCTCGTGTTTAGCATCCGGCCCGGCTACGGAAGGATTTTCAGCCCAGCAAAAGACACCTTTAATTTCTCCTTCTGCCAGGGAGGCATAGGAAGACATGTGGGAATGGTCTTTCCCGTCTGATTTAGGCAGCCAGTCATAGCAAAAGTCATTTTCTTTGGTGGCTTTTTCCCCGTACCAGGCCTTGAGCAGACTGGCCAAGAATTTGGGTTTGTTGGACCAGTATCCCGCCTTGGGCGTTTCCACCTCCAGGTAGTCTTTATACGTGGGATGTTTTGTCGCATCGGGGACATTAAGATAGCCCGTAATATTATTCCACAGCATCCCCATGTCACAGGCGCCCTGAACATTTGATTGCCCCCGTTGGGGGTTAAGGCCGCCACCGGGCATGCCTACATTGCCCAGCAAGAGTTGCACCATGGTGGTTGCCCGTGTGTTTTGAGTTCCGTAACTGTGCTGGGTGATTCCCAGTACGTAAATTAAATTGCCCGCTTTATCCGGTTTTCCCGACTCGCAATAAGTAGAGTAAGCTTTCTGTAAAATATCTTCCGGTGTTCCCGTGACTTGACTGACCGTTTTTATGTCGTACCGGGAAACATGCTTTTTCATGATCTGCCAGACGCACTGGGGATCCTGTAAAGTGGGGTCCTTTTTAATATTATCGCCGTCTTTTTGGTAAGCCCAGCTTGCAGTGTTATAGGATAGTTTGCCGTCTTTTTCCTCTAAACCGGAAAAAACACCATCCGCAAAATTATAATCAGGACTGATTAAGTAAGAAGCGTTGGTATAGTTATTCACATACTCATGTTGGTAAAGATCATTTTCAATGGCGTAGTTTATCAGACCGTAAAGAAAAGCAATGTCTGTCCCCGGACGCAAAGGAACGTAAATATCCGCCTGGGACGCTGTTTTAGTAAATCTCGGGTCAACGACAATGATTTTGGCTCCTTTTGCCTTGGCCTTGCCAATGTGATGCATGGCCATGGGGTGAGCTTCGGCCGGGTTGGATCCAATAATTAAAAATATGTCTGTATTTTTATAATCAACAAAACTATTAGTCATTACTCCCCGACCAAATGTATTAGCCAGACCGGCTACGGTTGGGGCGTGTCAGAGACGGGCGCAATGGTCAAGATCAACCACACCCAGGGATCCCCGCATGAGCTTATTTATTATATAGTCCTCTTCGTTATTAATATTGGCGCTGCCCATCTGGCAGATGGCCATGCAGCGGTTAACCGTGACACCTTTACCGTCTTTTTCTGTAAAGTGTTCATCCCGGGTCTTTTTTACCCGCTTGGCGATTTCAGGTATAGCCCAGTCCCAGGTTTTTTCTTCCCACTTGGTGCCGCCAGGGGCACGGTAAAGAACCTTCGTTAACCGATTCGGGTTGGGCACACGCTGACGATTTTTATCTACAATGGTATAGACATCCGTGAGAGCCATCCCTTTGGGACATAAAGACCCTTCGTTAATAGGACTATCAGGATCCCCTTCAATAAAAACCACCTTATCGTTTTCTGAATGAACAATAATACTACAACCACATCCACAATAAGAACAGCCAGAAGCAGTTTCTTTGGTTTTCTTTAACTTAAAAGGACCCAAATCAAAACTATGCAAATTTTCTTCAGCTAAAGCAGGTGTTGCGCTGACTCCTTCAAGTAAAGCCGTTCCGGCCGCGCCTACTCCCAAATACTTTAAGAAATCACGGCGGCTAATACCTTTTTTCATATTAGTTAATAGTAACCTCCTTATACTTTAGAATAAACCAATAAGTAGTTCTTCAGGCATTCCACCTCTTTTCCTCAAAGTTCTGAATTTATTGATTTTATTACGTATCTACCGAAACTGCCGAATAAATATCTCTCAATTCAGCCAGTTCCTGGGCATTTTTTTGTTGAGCGATCCCCTTCCCAAATCTGTAGCTGCTCAGTCCTAGTTTGACGATGAGGAAGATAATGGCAATTGGCTAGGGGCGTTTACGTATCCTTCACGAAAAGCCATAATATCCAGATGGACCGTGTAAATGTTTTCACAAAATACATCAGCAGTGCCGTCAATTTTCTTCTCGTCGATTGTTTTGATATATCCGGAACAATTTTCACAATAATAAATTCCGGTATTTGTCTTCTCCTTCGACTTTTAAAAACTGTGATTCCAGGCTTGCGCAATATGGGCAACCCAGGCGTTGAAAACGCCACTTAACTTCGCATAATCCACAATATAAATACCTTTTTGTCATTTTCCTTTTTCAACAAGGACAGGCTGGGCCTGCCTCCACAAACAGGGCATGTGCTTTGCATCCATTCTTCAAGGTTATATACCCGGTGAAGTAATTTTCCCGGACTGTTTCATCAAAGGCTTAACCGTATGGGTTATCAAGAAGCCGAATATCTCAGGTGAGACATCGTTTTGGAGAAGAGCAAGCAAATTTGCCCCGGGTTTAAATAATACTTTGTCAACAAATACTTCCCTGTCAGACGCGTTTAACGGAAGAGCCGACAACACCTGCCGGCATTCGGTTTCCAGGTAAGGGTAATGCGCTATAATAATTTCACCAATCTTTTCTAAAAGAACGAAAAAAAAGTTGGTGTCCACCTTGGGAGTGCAGATATTTAACAGAGGGATTCTATTTTCCTGTGCGTAATTTATCATCTGTGATCCGGGCTGAGCATAAGTAATGCTTTCTTCAGGCAGTGAATCTGGGACAATCTATTATAGAAGTCAATAAGTACTTGTGGTGTTATATTGCTGTTTATATTTTTTCTCCCCCTATCTCCTGAAAAAAAACTTCACTAAACTCACAAAATAAATGCTTCGCTAAACTCACGACAAATTCCTGCTAAATGAACTGTTTTAGATATAATTTTTTATTTATAATTTATTTTTCAAACAAGGAGAAACGTACAAGCTTTCCTTGATCCTGGAGCGCAACTTCAAGATCGATGTTCTCTATCGTGCCAGAGCCCAGGAAGGGGACAGCAAAACAAACCCCTCTTATCAAATATTTAGATTATAGTGCGCCTAGTAACAGCTTTGTAAGCATGCGGTTATTTTAGTGGTAATCCGTCTAATAACCAGCGGAATTCCTAGTAGTAAATTTTTACCATATTGCCCTGATTTGCCGGCCATTTAAATCACCCCGCTCCAGGCGGCGATAATTATAGAATTTGTAAAAGGGTTAACCTTTATGGGGATTTACCTCAGAACTGTAAAAGAGTTACTTATTATGGGGGAATTATAAATAGAATGTTAACTCAAGCCAATTGTTTCTCCCAGGGCGCATGAGAAAGGGATGTTTTTTGCTTCACTTTTCTTGAAATTTGTAAAGGCCAGCTCAAACTCGCCGAGAGTCAGAGTCTGGCCTAATTCATTTTCTTTAAATCGGTCAGCGGAAAGTTCAACATTATATATGGAATAAGAATAATCAATAAAAGGAAAAATAACCCATAGTTGTTCATTCAATATTCCATGATTGGTTTCGATTTTACGTCGTTTTTCATTTTATCCAAATGTCTTAATCTTGGGATTATTTCTTTATGGAGTTCACATGCGACAGATTTCCCTGACGCGGTGCCGGTCAACAACATTTTATCATGCGGACATCCTCCCTGACAGGCGGTCCTGCATTCACACTCCCTGCATTCATCCGGGAGATCCGGTTTTGTAAGGTCATAATGAAATGCGCTGCATTGCAATATACTTAAAGGATCCTCGTCAAAAATTGTTCCGGTTTTAAATGAATGGTCTCTGATACAGGGTCCAACCGTCCCGTCGGGATATACCGCGGCAAGTCTTTTCCCGCAAATATATGGAGAAGATTCAAAATCCCACGCGGGAATTAAAGTATCCAGCAGGAAGGTAGTATGGACATCGTATTCCTTAATAATATAATTTTCCAATAAGTCACACAATTCATGATATCTCTTTAACAATCTTTGTTTGTATTCCGCATCCGTCCCTCTGTATATATCCTTTTGGTATCTTAAACGGTACCCATTTTCTATCCCGAATCTTGTTATATCAAGAGCTCTCTCCAAGTTATAATCGTCCATTGTGGCTACTATTGTTTGATTAATTACATTTGACCTTTCACTGATTATCTTCATCCTTCTGGATAGTTCCTCAATACTAATGTCTGTAATATTTGTGTATATCCATTGGATATCTTCAAGATCATCCCAGTTCACGGAATCAATTAAATCACCATTTGTATAAAGATACCCCTGCATGCCGTCAGTGTTTTTATAGACTGAATCCATAACCTTTTTAATTCTGTCGGTCCTCAATAATGGCTCCCCACCAAGAAAACCAACGGTGTTCACTTTAATGTTATTAACTCTCCAGACTTCAGGAATCCACTCCAGCAATCTTGAAAATGTATTTTCATCCATTTCCATTTTATTATCATCACCGACTTGATTAAAAGCATAACAATATTCACACCTTCTTGTGCACTCGTATGACAAAAATAAGATGAACCAGAAAAAAGGAAGTTTCGCCCAACCGCCTTCTCCCTGCAATCTTCCATCTTCTTTAGAATACATTCTTTTTAATTGTTTGACATGTTCTGTTTGTCTTCTCATATTTCTATTCCCTAGCCTTTCTTTATTCTTTCTAATTAACAGGTTGGAATCAATTCATTTTAACAATAAACCGGGGCACCATCATCTTCACAAAATTATAAAAGACAAACAATAGCAGAAGTCAACTAAAAAAGGTGGTTTAATAACTGCAGAACTACATCTTCCAAGCGCTACATTCAGAAACTTTTCTCTGTTTTTCAGGATGAGGGCGAGGACGACCACGAAAATATTGCCTTTCCTTCTCCCCTCCTTTCTCACATAGAGCAGTCCTCCCTCAACGCAGGCCGTATTCATGTCCCTGAAGTCTTGCCTGACGCGACCGAGATACTTACTGTGACATATTTGTCGTCAAGCATGCTTATTTAATCAGGCCTCTTTATTGATCACAGGGATAAATTTTCTCTCTCAACTAGGGAGCATGGCGGACATTTTATATGAATGGCGGCTATACACATAGTTTACTATTACCATAAGTTTACTATAGCATCCATGGTACCTGATGTCAACATACTTTAGATGTTACCTCCTAAACCAACATAAGATAAAGCCTAGTTTTCCTTGGTATGACAGGGTCAAAGGAAAATAGACCCTGTATAACAGGAGAGAACCAAGACGATCTTGTGGCAAGAACCGGAGGGTTCGTCTGATTTCGTCTGATGCGGTGGAATATGAGCAACGCGAAATTTAATTGGAAACACCGATGCGAGGTTCCATGTCAAGGGCGCGGCTGCGGCTCTCTTTCGATATCGGTCGAACATGAAAAATGGGCAATTTATATCTCCTCATGCTCAATCAATTGAATCCGCACTTTTTCTCCCGCTTTTACTTTTGTATTTTCCGGAATTATGATCAGACAATTTGCGTCCCTCATTGAAGTTAGCACGCTTGAATTTTGATTACCAGTTGTTGAAACATAAAATTCATTATCTTTAATAGTAGCATAGCCTCTTAATAGATTAACCCTGCCCGATTTCTTATTGATATCTTCTTCAAGAAATGCGTTAACGATTGGCTTTAATATCCTATTGGCACCCATTAATCTTAGTAATGCAGGTCTCACAAATTGAATGAACGATGTAAGCGTGGAAACGGGATTTCCCGGCAGGCCGAAAAACAGTTGATTATCTTTTTTCCCAAAAATCACCGGCTTGCCTGGTTTAACATTAACCTTTTCAAATTGTATTTCAACATCCAGAGCAAGATAAATATCTTTAACAAAATCGTACCTTCCCATTGATGCGCCGCCTGTGGATATTACGACGTCAGATTTTAAGGCTTTTAAAAATATTTCCTTCATATCTTTCAAGGTGTCTTTAGCAATGCCTAAACAATATGGGATGGCGTTATATTTTTTTACTTCCGAGTATATGGTATACGCATTGACGTTCCTGATTTGACCGGTTCTGATCTCTTCTCCTATATCGGCTAATTCATCGCCTGTAGAGATAATTGAAACAGTCGGCTGCTTATATACTTTTACCGTGTTATAGTTCAGCGACGCAAGGATACCTACATCCACGGAACTCAACCGGTCGCCTTTGCGCAGCACTTTGTCTCCTTTTTTTATATTCTCCCCTGCAAATCTGTAATTTTTGTATTTAACTGTTTCTTGAAATATATTTACATAACCGTCTTCTTCTGCTGCATCTTCAAACTTAATTACCGCATCAGCGCCTTCCGGCATCGGAGCGCCGGTCATTATTCTTATCGCCGTTCCTCTTGAAACTTTTTTGCCGTTAACAGATCCGCCCGACTGTATTTCTCCTGTAATTTGAAGTTTTATCGGGTGATTTATTGACGCCCCAAGCGTGTCTTCTGCGATTACAGCATAGCCGTCCATTGCAGAATCATCCGCGGGAGGTATTATTATATCCGATACAATATCCTCATATAAAACACGATTGCATGCTTCCATGATGGAAATGTTTTCGCAGGTCAGAGGGCTGATAGAATTTAAAATAATTTTTAGCGCTTCTTCAATGGATACCGCTAGATTATTATTTCTCATTACAGTGAAAACACCTGCCTATATTTCTTACTATAATATTAATAGTTTTACAGAATTAGCTATTGATTCGCCGTGTGTGACACTTGCTACTATTACGTCATTGTCCATTGCGAGACAATATCCTAAATAAGCATGACAGGGTTCTTCAGCCTGAACGCCTAAGTCAGCAATTGAACATAAATTACCGATCCTTCCTGGAGATAATCTTGTCCTTCAGGTATTGACGCCACTGCCGTGGCCTCAGCTATGGAACTCAAGCGGCTGCGTTTTTTCATTGGATGAAAGGTCGGCAACCCTTCATCATGTTCAAGAGTGCCGAAGAAAAAATCAGTCCAGTCGGACTCACCTTCCCCGATTTCAGAGGCTAGCCTGGCATTAATCATGGGCAGACCCGGTTTTGCATGACCGGAAAGGGTTTGTAGACCAGGCAAAGCGATTTGTAGGAAGCCCATCAAGTTGGAAGGTGGTCCGCCGGCCAGAACAAATACAGGTTTTTTATCAAGCATGCCGAAGCCGACTGCCTTGCCGGGCCCCATGCGAATCCGGTGATATATCTCTTTCCATCCAAGCTTTTCAAGGACCTGTACCACCATGTCGCGGTCTCCCATCCACGCCCCTCCGCTTGTTATCACGGCATCCGTTTCTTCGGAAAATATCTTCAAGGCCCTAAAGATGGCATCAGGATCATCCTTTACAATTGTCATGCGGGTCTTCATTTTATATTTATTGCACCAACCTGCTAAGGTAATAATATTGCTGGCATAGAGCTCACCCTCTGCAAGGGGTTTACCCGGTTCGACAATTTCATCGCCAGTCCCGATAATCCCCACAACGGGATTTCTAAAGACAGGGATCATACTGTGCCCTGCCGCGGTAAGGAGACCCGCTATAACAGGAGATATTTTTTGGCCTGTCCGAAGGATACATTTCCGTAACGCAACATCGCTGCCGCACCGGAGGATATTCTTGGGTTCAGCAAAGGCCTCTATCAGCACCTCATTGTCTATCAGTTTCACAAATTCTTCAGCCACTACGGCATCGGCGCCGGTTGGTATACGGGCACCTGTCAATACTCTCACCGCTGTCCCCGGCTTGACCTGAATATCCTTTTCGCCGCCTGCGGCTATAGAACCCAAGACACGCAGCCGGACAGGGTTTTCAACAGTTGCCTCGGCTACCTCATGGCTTAACACCGCGTAGCCGTCTTTACGGGAGGCATCCATGGAAGGGGAGTTCACTAGGACATAGAGATCTGATGCAGCTACACGGTCAACACTGTCAACCAAGGTTACGTTCTCAGTAGAAAGCGGTTTTATGCCCTCCAGGGTCAAATGCAACGCCTCTTTTAGGCCGAGAGACATGTCTTTCATGGCAACCTCCTATTAGAAAGGTGTAGTTAGTGTTATGTATTTTTTTAAAAGTATGCACATGATCCTTGTCTCCTTCCTGTTAGATAATAGATGAAATACACGGTAGTGTCAACCTGATTGTATAATTTCTTAAAGAACGGCAAATTGGGACACACATTCCTCTCTTCATCGTTCTTAATGAATGAGAAATAAATATGACCCCGCAAAATCGCGGGGCCTTTGCATGCAAATCGTAATCATATTCTTTAACTAACTTCCGCTTTCTCTTTACCCTTTCTGACTACAGTTCTCTCTCCTTCAGGAAGAGGAGGCGGAACAGGCTCGCCGGCTTCAATTTTCTTGATCGCGCTGAAGCGGGGCGGGCAGCCTGCGATGCAATTTCCGCATCTTATACATTTCTCCTGATCAATTACGTGAACTTGTCCCTTGGCGCTGATAACCGCCCCCACGGGACATCTCCTGGCGCATGTCATACAGGCCTGGCACTTATCCGGCTCAATATAGTACGAAATTTTTTCATTAAATAACTTGTCTATTTCTTCACTTGTGAAATACTTGTCACATTCTTCCGGGTCTTCCGGGTTCACTTGAGGCACTCTCAGCTTCTCGTTCATCATCACTTTAATATACGGCACTAACTTTAAAACTTTTTCAACCCTGGAAATTAGTTCTTCCTTGTCTATCCCTTCACTTACAGCAAATGGCCCTATTTCCTTAATTTTCTTATTAAAGTCATTAACATGCTCGGCATAAAGGTTTCCTTCACTGCCGGACATAACTCTCATTCTTAATCTCTCGGGGTTCAGCCCTATGTGTTCCATTATTTTTTTGGTTAGAAGCGTCATGTTCAGCGCATGGTAATTCCCGCCGGTACTATAATTACAATCATTAAAATGGCAACCGCCGATAAACACCCCGTCCATTCCTTTTGAGAAAGCTCGGAGCACATGTGCCATGTCGACCCTACCGGAACACATGACGTGAACAAGTCTCATTTCAGTTGAATATTGTAGTCTGGAAACTCCAGCCAAGTCAGCAGCGCCGTATGCTCACCAGTGGCATACGAAACCTATTACCTTCGGTTTAAATTTTGTACTCATTCGCTCTCACCTCCCTGTTAGTGATCAAGGTTTTATTCCGCAACCATCGCGTCAATTTGGCTCGTGATCTGATCATCGGTAAAGTGCTTTAACTGTATTGCCCCTGTGGGACACTTTGCGTTACAGAGGCCACATCCTTTACATAGAACGGGATTTACTGTAACCTTCTTGCCCTGCCGTGTCTCTTGAACCGCCAGGGAGCCATACGTGCAGACTGAGGCGCATGCCCCGCACCCCATACACTTCTTCTCATCCACCTGGCAGACAGAGCCGGAGGCTATGACTATATCATGTGAGAGAAGCGTTAAAACCCGGCCGGCGGCCCCATAAGCCTGGTTAATCGTTTCCTGCAAAAACTTGGGATAGTGAGCCAGCCCGCACAAATAAACGCCTTCCGTGTTAAACTCAACAGGTCTTAATTTGACATGGGCTTCCTTGAAGAAACCGTCCGGGCTTAAAACCACCTTAAATTGTCCGGCTAATTTATTAGTTTCTTCCGAGGGAACAATAGCGGCGGCCAAAGCAAGCACATCAGCATCCAATTCAATCTTATTCCCTAAAACAAAATCTGTTACGGTAACCTTCAAAACCGGCTTGCCCTCATCCGACTCGCCAGGTTCCACCACGGGCTTATCGTTCTCCTCATAGCGGATAAACCTAATATCTTTACTTGCCGCTTCCCTGTAATAATCCTCTTTTAATCCATAAGTTCTGACATCCCTGAAGAGGATGTATATATCCATCTCGGGATTTATCTCTTTTAATTTCAAAGCGTTCTTGATAGACTCGCTGCAACATATCCTGCTGCAGTAATTTCTGTCTTCATTTCTACAGCCGACACACTGGATCATCACGACACTTTCGGCATTAGCGACCTTTTCGTCTCCTGCGTGGATCCGCTCCTCCAACTCAAGGTGGGTCATCACCCTGTCATCTTCTCCATACAGGTATTCGTCAGGTGTGGACAAATCAGCGCCGATGGCGATGACAGCCGCGCCATGCTTAATCTCCGCGACCCCTCTGGAAGACTTCACCGTCGTTACGAAATTCCCCACATAACCGGTGGCATCAGTGATTACGGCATTGGTATAGACATGGATTAAGGGGTGCTGATAAATCTTGCGCTTAAGATCTTGCAAATATTCCTGAACATCCATTCCATCCAGGGTGGAATGAACTCTGCGGGTGATCCCGCCAAGGTCCGAATCTTTTTCTAACAAGTAAACCTCGTGTCCCTGGTTGGCTATGGAAAGGGAGCAACTCATGCCGGCTACACCGCCGCCGACCACTAACGCCGCCTTGTTTACGGGCAGTTCAAACTCCTGCAACGCCTCCAAGCTGCAAGCCCTTGCCACCCCCATCCGGATTAAGTCCCTGGCCTTTTCTGTGGCTACTTCCTTTTCCTTCGAGTGGACCCAGGAGTTATGCTCCCGAATGTTAGGCATTTCAAAGTAATATTGATTGATGCCCGCCTCCCGGACGGTATCCCGGAACAACGGCTCCAGGGTCCTGAGGGAGCAGGCGGCAACAACCACCCGGTTGAGCCCTTTTTCTTTTGTCACGTCAGTTATTTCTTTAGCGGAGTTGGTAGCGCATGAAAACAGCTGCTCCTGAGCGTGGACAACATAGGGTAATGTTTTGCAGTATTCAACTGTGTCAGGAACATTTACTACCCTTCCGATGTTAGCCCCGCAATGGCACACAAAAACTCCGATCCGCGGCTCCTCTGCGGAAACATCCCTTTCCTCCGGGTATACCCTTTCTATTGAAAGCTTGCCCCGCCTGTAGTCGAGCAGTTCGCCGATTTGGGAGCCGGCCCCGCTGGCACTGAAGACCGACTCGGGAATATCAATCGGACCCTGGAAGCCTCCGCTTACAAAGATACCCCGCCTGTTGGTCTCCATCGGGTTGGCTGGATTGAGCTTGCAATATTGATGAGCGGTAAGCTCAATTCCAAATTTTTGGGCCGTCTCCTGCGCGCCGACGGGAGGATTCAAACCGATGGACAATACCACCATATCGAATTCTTCTTCTTTTACACCATCATCGGGCGTAGAATAGCGGATGGTGACATTTTTGGTTACCGGGTCCTCTTTTACTATTGAAGTGTAGCTTCTGATAAACCGCACTCCGGGAAGGTTATTGGTCCGATCGTAGAAGCGTTCAAAATCCTTTCCGTAGGAACGAATATCGTTATGGAATATCGTACACTCCGCGTCCGCGTCATGATCCTTGGTCAAAATCACATGCTTCTGGGCATAAGTGCAGCATACAGCCGAACAATAGCTGTTGCCACCCTCGATCACCTGTCTGGAACCCACGCACTGAATCCAGGCTAGTTTATGGGGATGCTTTTTGTCGGAAGTGCGCAGGATCTCTCCCGAGTACGGCCCGGTGGAGCTCAACAGCCGTTCGAAGTCCATACTGGTGATCACGTTCTGAAACTCTCCGTAGTGATATTCCGCCCTGACCTTGGGATCATACGGCTCAAAGCCGGCGGCCAGAATCACTGCCCCGACATTCAGATCCTTTGTTACCGGCGCTTGTTTTAAATCAATGGCGTTATTTTTACATACTCCTACGCATATCTGGCATTTATTTTCTTTCAGGTAAAGACAGCTTTCATCAATATATGCGACAAGCGGAATCGCTTGCGGGAAATAGATATGGACCGCTTTATTCAGCGATATTTCCTGGTTAAACACATCAGGGTACTGCACCGGGCAGTACTCAACACAGGTGGTACAGCCAGTGCACAGATCCTCTATAATATACTTGGGCTTTGTAGTTACCGTTACCTTAAAGTTGCCTGCTTCCCCGGCTATACTGTCAACTTCAGTATAGGTGAGAACTTCAATATTTGGATGCCGGCCGACCTCGACCAGCTTAGGCGCGAGTATTCACATGGAGCAGTCATTGGTGGGAAAGGTCTTGTCAAGCTGGGCCATATGGCCCCCGATGCTTGGCGCTTTTTCCACCATGTAAACCTTAAAACCAGCAGTAGCAAGGTCAAGAGCGGCTTGAATACCGCTGATCCCTCCACCAACAACCAATACGTCTCCAAAATTGCTGGCTCCAGGACTTGCACAAATTTGCTGAATTTTTTCTTGCAGCAATTGTTCTTCTCCCACTTTTCTATCACCTCACCAGGTTTTATGTTCCTGTACACTCCGGGTTAATCATACTTAATTTTTTGAACATGCAAGCCGTTCCGGGCGGGTAAACACGCCAGCCGGCTGCCGCGGGCCTGACCGACCAGGGCAATGCCCATACGGGCGAGCCACCACCAGCAGGTTTCTGGTATCGGACAGAGCTGAAGTATGCACTCCGCCACTAAGGGGATACAACTTCATGTCCGTCACGCCGCGCGTTTCCTGCATGCTTAACTTCTCCGCAATCTAGATCACCTCTTGGATAACCTCCGTAATGTCCTTAACCTGGATAACGTCATCATAGTTCAGAACCGCCCTGCTGTCCTCAAACATGGTGATGCAATAAGGACAGGCGGTAACGAGCACCTCAGACCCCACCTCAATAGCATCTTTTAATCTGATGTTGGAGAAACGGTCGGACGCATGGGTTTCCATCCAAATCCTGCCTCCGCCCATGCCGCAGCAGAGGCTTTGTTCCCGCGATTCCGCCATTTCAATCAGCTCTAATCCGGGTATCTTCTTTAAAACTTCGCGCGGTTCATCATATACGCCGTTATGCCGGCCCAGGTAGCACGGGTCGTGATAGGTGATTTTCTTGGCGTATTCTTTGCTGATCGGAAGCCTTCCTTCGTTAATCAGCTGGAATAAATACTGGGAAATATGAACCACTTCAAAGTTCGCACTGAATTCGGGATACTCGTTCTTAAAGGTGTGGTAGCAATGAGGGGAATTGACCAGGATTTTCTTTACCCCGTTATCGATGAAGGTTTTAATGTTTTCTCTGGCTAATTTTTTGAATAGTTCCTCATTGCCTGTCTTGCGGATGCTTTCACCGCAGCAATTTTCCTGGTCGCCCAGGATCCCGAAATCTACGCCTGCCTTATTGAGGACATTGGCCGTGGCTTGGGCTACCTTCTTTAATCTCGGGTCGTAGCAGAGGTAGCAGCCAGGGAAATATAGAAATTCCATCCCTTCTTCGAATGTTTTTACAGAGAGTCCTTTTGTCCAATCGGCTCTGTTTTTCCGGCTTTCTCCGAAGGGGTTGCCTTCTGCGGTAAGGCCTGCGCTTACACCGCGGACAGGCTTAATGGCGGTGGGAAAAACTCCGTATCCCGTAGCCATCCTGCGCAGTGCTTTCATGTTTTCGATCTGCTTGACGTCCCTGGGGCATATTTGTGCGCACTTCCCGCAGGTGGTGCAGCGCCAGATCTCTTCGTGTTCGATCTCTGTCAAACCGAATGCAGCCTCGCGGATGAGTTTGCGCATGCTGAATTTCCTTACTTTGTTCCAGGGACAAACTGTGTCGCATTTGCCGCATTGATAGCAGTATTTAACGGCTTCTCCGCCGTACTCTTTTATTTCACCTATGACCTCTTTGAAGGGGGCTACTGTTTCCACAATTTTACCTCTTCTTTCACTTGTATTTTAGCCCTTCTGTGTCATGCGGGCAAAGGTTTCCGCCAGTTTATTCAAGCCGTGTTTGTCCACCAGCGATTTCAATCCGATCTCTGCTTCGTCCACTTCTTCTGCTTCTTCGACTTCTTCTTCTCTTTCTTCGTAAATGAGGACGTCACTGAAGCACCACTGCACACAGAGAGGTTTTTCTTGCGGGGGCTCGTCTTCGCACATGTCGCATCTCAACGGGAGCCCGGAATCGGGCTCTTTGAACCTGTCCCTGGCTGGGCAGGCGGCTCTGCAGAAGTCACACTCGTCGTATTGTTTT